>NZ_BDGJ01000031.1 GCF_002207765.1 Calderihabitans maritimus | reverse complement strand
ACTTGTAATAATGGGTGTCAGGCGGTCTGTAAGTCTTTTTTTCCTTCTTTGGTGTAGATTCGGTTTTTTGAACCCTTTTTTTAGGTTTCGCAAAAGGCAGCGTATCAAACACGGTATCATTGTACTGAACTTTCACGCCGAAGACCGGGCTTACCAAGACATCCACCTTAGCACGTGGAGGGATAGGGTTGACGTCGTCGCAAATAACTTTAAAATGCCTGTTATGGAAAGAGAAAATACCGCCGTTGTCCACAGATCTTTTATGCTTGACACATAAGATATGGGCAATATCAATGTTTTCAGGGATAGGTCTGTAAACAGACACCGTTTCCTTAGCTTCAACAGCGAACAGCGCGTTAAATTTATCTATGTATTGAGTCAAGAACTCATTAGCTTGCTCTA
>NZ_BDGJ01000030.1 GCF_002207765.1 Calderihabitans maritimus | reverse complement strand
TTCCTTAGCTTCAACAGCGAACAGCGCGTTAAATTTATCTATGTATTGAGTCAAGAACTCATTAGCTTGCTCTATAGAGGTGATACCGGCAATTTTAAACTCAACCGGGAGCCTGCTTTGGAGAGTTTCCCAGAGGCGTTCCACCCGGCCCTTAGCCTGAGGAGAGCGTGCAGGGATAAGAGTAATTCCCAGTTCATTCATAGCTCTTCCAAACTGGGTATCTTTGACCACCTTACCTGCAAGCTGTTCTTCAACCGTAAGCTTGGAAGCATTTGGGGACTGAAATATGGAATGTCTATCGGCATAAATGCTAGCAGGAATACCGTGTTTTTTGAGGATTTGCCAGGTGATCTCAAAGTACCCGTGAAGGCACTCATTTTTAGTGAGGTAAAGGCCGACAATTTTGCCGGTAGCATCGTCAATAGCACCGTGGAGGGCAAACTGTTCTTTAGTACCGAACCACTCAAAAGGAGAGGCATCCATCTGGATGAGGAGGCCTTCCTGCGGTTTTCTCTTTCTGCGACGGTGGGGTTTAAATCTCCTGCGTTTTTTGGGGCTTTCAATACCAGCCTCAGTCAAAATTGAATACAGGCAGGAATAGCTTAGAATGATACCTTCATGTTCTGCTAGAAGCTCTTGAAAATGTTTAAAATTGGCGTCTTTGTAGGGTTCAGAAAGTTTTAAAGCGATAATCTTCTCTTTGGTTTCCTTAGGGATTGCATGCTTGGGTGAACGGCCAGTATTTTTATGGATCAGAAACTCCGGGCCTTCTTCCATCACTCCTTTTTTTAGACGTTTAACCTGGCGTTCACTCAGGTCTAAACTTAGAGCTGCTTCCCTGACCGTGATGTGGCCATCAATGAGGGATGAAATAACACTAAACCTATTAAGTTGTTCTTGGGTCATTAGATAACGCACCTCGTCCTTCATAGTGACATTTTATCACGATAGTTTACATGGTGACATTATCACAAGATAAACACACAAATGGGACTGAGGGGCTTGTCTGGGAATGGTGGCTGTAGTATAATGAACCCAAGAATTGAATAATATGGCAGCCGGGTGCCCCCATGAGGGGGAGAATAGGGAGACAGAAAAGGGGGCGAAGCACGAGGATGATGGCAAAGTCCGCGGCCACAGGCCGGGGATTTTCTGTTATGGCGGCACGTTCGGATGAATGTTGTTTAAAAATTGGTTGTTTGCTTTGCCTTTTTGGTTTAGAAGGGCAGAGCGGGAAATTACGATTAGCTCTGAGGAAAATGATGCATGGGGGGTAGTGTATGAAGAGAGGAGGCAATGTTACTCGTCTGGCGTACACCGGTCTGTTGATTGCTCTGAGCACCGTCGGGTCTTATATCAAGGTCCCAAGCATTACCGGGACTCCTGCTTTGGATTCGGCACCCGGTTACTTTGCTGCTATGGCTTTTGGTGTCCCTGAAGGCGCTGTTGTTATCAGCCTGGGACACCTGTTGACGGCCTTGACCGCGGGATTTCCCTTGACTGTTCCGATTCATTTACTGATTGCCGCCGGGATGGCAGGATGCGCTGCATCGGTTGCTTTACTTATGCGGGCGTTCAATAAATGGGTTGCAGCTGTTGGGGGCGTTGTACTTAACGGCATCTTTTTACCCGCCCTGTTCATACCGTTACCGGGTTTTGGCAAGGCCTTCTTTATGGCTATGGTTATACCGCTGGTGATTGCCAGCGCTCTCAATATTGGTCTTGCCGTAATTATTTACGAAGCAATGAGAAAGTTTAAGTTTTCTGTTTAGTAACTTTGAAAAGGTGATGGGTGTGGCTGTCCAGATTTCCAAATTTGATGATGTTTCGGTTATAACCCTTTTGCCCGGCAGGAAACTGGTGATTGCCTGTGATTCCCTTGGGGCTATCGGGCCCAAAGAATTGGACCAGGTAAAGGTTTCAGGGTATACGGTCGGACGTTTTGCCTGCCGGGTACCTTTAATGGAAGTGATAGCCGTCGGTGCAAGGCCGCTTCTGGTGGTTAATACCCTGTGCGTGGAGCCGACGCCTACGGGGGAAGAGATACTGTCCGGCATAAGGGATGAAATAGAAGCGGCAGGGCTTGATCCCAGAATTAGTATAACGGGAAGTATGGAGA
Source organism: Calderihabitans maritimus (assembly GCF_002207765.1). Taxonomy (NCBI): domain Bacteria; kingdom Bacillati; phylum Bacillota; class Clostridia; order Neomoorellales; family Calderihabitantaceae; genus Calderihabitans; species Calderihabitans maritimus. The sequence continues at coordinate 15,069 of NZ_BDGJ01000030.1, read as the reverse complement.
AGAACGTACCTGTATCACAAACGGGACTGGGAGTTACGGTCATCGGTCTGGCAAATGGCGATGCTTCCGGCAAGGGCGAAGGTTTGAGATGGGGTCTCGGGGCTCCAGGGGACACGGTTGTGGTCGTAGGTATGCCGAAAGTGGGGAGTGAGGTGCGTTTGGGTGATAACGAAATTGCCGATATTCCCACTCTGCTCCGGGTAGCAGATTACCCTTCGGCAGGTGATATTCTTCCTGTAGGGTCAAGCGGGATTTTGAGTGAAGCCCGAAAGATGGCCCGCCGCAGCGGTCTGCTGTTTGTCCCGAATCCAGGATCCGAGATAGACTTGGAAAAATCTGCCGGCCCTTCGACTTGTCTCCTGGTATCCTTACCTTCAGGGAAATGGGCGGACTTTTGCGAGCATCTTGCTCCAACGGGGCGTCCTTGTTTCGAGGTTGGAAGGCTGGTAGCAAAATAAAAGCTCAAAATGCACTTTGATTTTTACTCCGAAACTAAAACAAACTTGCTCCGGGTTGTTCCCATGCTATATAATTATTGTTTAGAAATAACTGGGTAGCGAGGGGATTTAAAATTGAGCAGCTTGGGAGCAAAAATAAGAGAACTGAGAAAGGAGCAGGGGCTTACCCTCAACGAACTGGCCGCGCGCATAGGCATTTCCCCATCTTTTCTCAGTGCCGTAGAACGGGGGCAGAAAAAGCCTTCTATTCCCATGGTAAAAAAGATAAGCGAAGGGTTGAAAGTTTCTGCCTACTACCTGCTGAGTGAGAACTCGCTCCAAGACGTAGGGGAGAAATTGCGTTTTGTACGGGAAGGTAGAGGCCTCAGTTTAGAAGAACTGGCAAAAATGAGTGGTGTCGGTCAGGAGACGATCAGGGCTATCGAGGCAGGCGAAAAGGAAGCAGAACTAGAGGATTTGGAACGACTGGCCGATGCTTTAACGGTTACCGTGCGTTATTTCCTGGACCGTCCCGCCACGTCCAAAAGTATCGGGGCCAGAATAAAAAGCATTCGCGAGGAAAGGGGAAAGACGGTAGCGGGGCTCGCGGAAGAAATCGGAGTTTCCCCGGGACTTATCACCCAGATTGAAAAGGATCAGACACTGCCGTCTTTTGATACGTTGGAGAAAATTGCTGACGCTCTGGACATGCCGGTATGTTACTTCCTCCTGGAACAACAGGATGTGGAAGATCTTTTGGCTTCCCTGGGTCCGGATGTGCTGCAAATGTTAGGAGACCCTCGTGTTCAGGGTGTTCTAAGAGCGGTTAAAGACTTAACTGAAGGAGAACTGAAATTTATTCTTAACCTTATCCACTTTTTTAAGAAGCAGCGGAAACTGCTTACGGCAGGTTCACCTAAAGATTTATTCTGTGTTTAGCCAAAGGGTAGATTAAAATCTACCCTTTTTTAGTTTGAGAAGAAAAATTACAATTTTTGAGCAGGAGACAAAGTTTCTTTGTCGAATATTCTAAGTAGTATAAGAGTAGGAGGGCGAGAGTTTTTAATAGGGGTGAACAAAATCAAAAACCCAATTGTATTTAGTGAAAGAAAATAAAGGGATGCTTATTTTAGACTGAAACTTTTCATCTTTTTAGCTTTGGAAAAATATTTACGAGAAATTTTTATTTTTGACCGCTTTTGTGCCCAATAGTACAAGATGTAGGAGGTGATGCCTATGGAAAACTGGGTACAAGAAAAACAGGGGTAAGAGCCAATTCTGTATGGCTAACGGGGGAAAAGAATTGGCTCTCACGGGCCCTGTTTTCCTTGTACCCATTATACCAGCAAAGTTTAAAAAAGTCATGAGTAGAAAGAGAAACCAACAAACAAAGTTGCTGGGGGTGGGTACATTGGCTGTTAATCGAGTCTTGTTGGAAAAATTGTCTTCTCTTTTCGGAGAAAGAGTACGCTGGGACAAAGTGGAAAGATTGTTGTATTCTCATGACCTGGGGGTTATACCCGGGCCGGTTAAGAGAACTATCAATTCTTCTCCTGACGCAGTCGTGCAGCCGGTTTCGGCTGATGAAGTGAAAGAATTGGTAAAACTGGCGGCCGCGGAAAAGGTTCCTCTGGTGCCCAGAGGCAGCGCTTCCGCGGGATACGGCGGCGCCGTGCCGGCAGCTGGAGGCATCGTGGTTGATTTTACTCGCATGAACAGGGTTTTGAAAGTTGATCCGGTGCAGCAGACAGTTACTGTGGAGCCGGGCGTGGTCTGGGCCCATCTGGAAGAGGAGCTTCATAAACAAGGGCTTATGCTGCGGTTATATCCGACCAGTGCTCCGGGTTCTACCGTAGCCGGTTGGGTAGCCCAGGGCGGTGCTGGTGTAGGCAGTTTTGCATACGGAACTATAGCTGATAATGTAGTAGAGGTCAAATTGGTGGATGGTCGCGGTGAAATCCGTTCTTTTTCTGGGGAAGACCTCCAGTATGTAAATTACATGGAAGGAACTACCGGACTTATTGTTGAGGTTACACTGCGCATACGTTCCCTGCAGGCGGTCGTTCCGGTAGCCGTAGCTTTTGATAGTATACAGCAGTTTAGAGATGTGATGTTGGAAGTTCGTCAAGAAAAGTTGCCGCTTTGGTCAGTAAGCTTTCAAACCGCTAACTATGTTGCTTTAATGGCTGAAGCTACCGGAGAAAAGATTGTGCCTTCCGGTAAGAATCTTGCTCTGTTCGTGTATACGGCAGATAAAACGGAAGCCGTTTTGGAACCCTTGAAGGAAATTATTATGCGCCATGGAGGGCGAATTTTAAGTGAGGACGCAGCCCGTCACGAATGGGAAAATCGTTATTACCCGATGCGCATCAAGAAGAAAGGACCTTCGTTGATTGCGGCGGAAGTAATTGTACCGATTGAAAGGGTTCCGGATTTTCTCGAAGCGGTAGCTAAAAAGAAAAACGGGGAATTTGCCTTTGAGGGAACGTTAAACGGCCCGGAAGAGGCAACTTTGCTGGGATTTATGCTGGCGGACGAGAGGAAAAAGAATTTCCCTCTTGCCTATTCGGCTTCTTTAGCGGTAGCGGATCTGGCGCCGAAATACGGCGGCAGGGTATATTCGCTGGGCATGTACTTCACTGATGCCGCTGTGCAACACTTCGGTGGGGACGGGCTGAAGGAGCTGTGGGAGAAAAAACAGGAACTGGATCCTCAGGGCATTCTTAACCCCGGCAAGGTTTTCCCGCCTTCGGTTGATGCCAAATCACCGGTTAAGGCCCTCAACACGGCTATAAATATGGCCCGCAAAGGGCAATCGCTGCTGGGTGCTGCCTCCAAACTTCTGGGTGGCATGGGGGGAGGCCGCCTGGCGGGTGAACTGCCGGAAGAAATGGCCGAGCACGCCTTCATCTGTGCCCAGTGCGGGTACTGCCGCAGTACATGTACCGTATTCGACGCTCAACCTTGGGAGAGCAACTCGCCGCGGGGCAAATGGTATATTTTAACCGAATATTTGAAAGGCAACTTAAGCATAGATGAAGAAGTAGCTTCTTCTCTCCTGTTCTGCACTACCTGTAAAAAGTGTGACGTTATCTGCCAGACGGACCTGCCTATAGCCGAACACTGGCTTCACATGCGCTTCCTGCTGAACAAGATGGGCTATGAAGTTACGGGCCTCGCTGCAGTACGAGAAAATGTTATCAAAAGCGGCAACTTCTGGGGTGTGCCCGACAAGGCGGAAATCTGGCTTAGAGAGGATATTGTATTTAAAGACCACGGTCCAATTGCTTACTGGCCCGGCTGCTGGGCATCTATAGTCATGCCTAATATGGCGCAAAATATTACCCGGATTCTCAACAAAGCCGGTGTAGAGTTCGTATATCTTAACAAAGACGACGGATGTTGCGGCCTTTATCATGCTTTAGGGGGTTACGAAAAGGATTTTGCGGAGCTGGTAAAGACCAACTACCGGCGGCTTAAAGAACGCGGAGTCAAAACCCTGCTCCTGTCTTGTCCCGGCTGTTTTGCCACCTTCATGGAAAACTATCCGGCGACGGCCCGGGCACTGGGGCTGGAGTGGGATATTGAAACCAAGCATATTCTGGTTTTCCTGGATGAACTGGTGACGGCAGGGAAAATCCAGTTCACCAAGCCGATTGAGGCTAAAGTAACTTACCACGATTCCTGCCATGTTGGCCGGTGGTTTGGTATATATGAGGAGCCGAGACGGGTGTTGAAGGCCATCCCGGGTATTGAACTGATAGAGATGGAGCATAACCGGGAGAACGCCCTTTGTTGCGGTCTGGTGGCTGCCTTCAACTCTATGCCGTCGGTGGCCCACGCCGGTACTAGACGTATTCAGGAGGCTGTGGCCACCGGTGCTCAGTACGTGGTAACCAACTGTGCGGGGTGCGGGTCTCAGTTAAACGCTACCTCTACGGCAGCCAATGCTCCCATAAAGCAGAAGGATATTACCGACCTGGTGGCTGAAGCCATGGGGATCGAACCCGTACTGGATCCCACGGAAAGCGTAGGCCGTTACATGCAGGCGGCGGTAGAATTGCTGAGCGCCAGTTCTGTCCGGAGAAAAGGGAAAAAGTAAATCTAGCATAGTGCTGGGGTAAGTCGAAAGGGCTGCCCTGAGCGGGGCAGCCCTCATGGCTTACACGCTGTCTGCCCTTACAAAAGAAACTTCTACAACCGCAATAGTCCCTCTAACGGAGGCCGGAGGCGTGAGCCCTTGCCCTTGACGGGCCCGGCAGTCTGGTATAATCCTCAAAGGGGTTGACACAACAGCTTAGTGCAGGAATTAGGGTGGCAATGGCGAATCGTATTAGCAAAATATGGCCCCCTCATTCCGATTTGCGGGCGCTGGTTGAGAACCATGGATTTGAGTTCGTGGAGACTTTTGAAAGGCCCCGGCTGTCGTGGCGTGGGGCGGTCAGGTTTATGAGGGTGTACATGGCCAGCTTCCGTAAGGTACCGAACCCCGGAAGTCGTGTGTGAAGGGACAAGGAGATAAAAGATGTTATTGGAGCAAGAACAAATCATTCATGAGATTCAGAACCAGGTCAACAGCAAGCCGGCGGTGGCGGTGGCCTATCTGATGGGATCTTACGCCGACGGCACAGCCACCCATTTAAGCGATGTGGACGTAGGTATCGGCGTTTACCCTTCCCTGTGTCCGGATACCGATACGGCCATGGAACTGGCGGAAGGTCTGGAATACCGTCTGATCCAGGCCTTGTTTCCCGCTTATGATCCCGATCCCTGGACGGAGTGGCTTTTTTACCCGGTGGAAGTAGTGGTACTCAATGCTTCCCACACCCGGCCGTCTTTGCCCTGGATGCTGGCCGCTGCCCTGCCGGTTTATACTCCGGATGCCTCCTTCCGGGCCGAACTGGAAGAGCTGGCCTTTCGCAAGGGCCGTCCTACACCGGAAGAAGCCAGGATCGCCGCCTGGCGGCTCAAGGCGGCATGGATTGTTCGGGCAGCCCGAGGCCAGGTGTATGCTCCCTACGAAAGGTTGCTGCGCACCTGCTTGAATCTCGCCCACCGGGCGGTGGTCAGGCTGGGGTTACCGGTTCCTCCAGAACGGCGTCAGCTACCCCTGGTCCTGGCCGAAGCCGGGGTGGTTTCCTGGCGGGCGGTTTCTTTTTTGATCGAGGCCATAGAAATTTTAAGCCACAGGGACATGGATATGAAGAAGTGGAAAAACCTGCACAGCGGTATGCGCCTGCTGGCGGACTACGCCTTTCAGGTGGAAGATGCGCTGGAAAGGAACTGTTGAATTGGATCGGTTCAGAAAAACCTCCTCGGGTCTTTTTGGCGTTCACCGGGCCGGGCACATGCGCCATTGGATTGCATCCCTGGAGCCTTTTGGCCGACGGCAATGTCCTGGCTGGAGGAACAGGGCCTGGGCCTTCGGTGTGGCTTTGTGGTCAGCTTGAACGATCTTGGCTAAAAAGGAAAAGGACCGGAAATGTCGAATAATACCTTGGGTGAAATTTTATGCTCGTTTTGCACGGAACCTGGCTTCCCGCTGGCACAGCGGTGAAAGACAGAGGTTATTTTTTTGTTTGGGGGGAAATGGTTCCCGGGACAGAGTTTCCCGATGCCGTCCTGCCCCGGCGCAGGGGACGGCGGCCCCGGGGATGGCACCCTGGGCAGGCCGAGATGGCGGATTTACACCACGGGCTGGCTTTAAAACAGGTGCCGGAAACCATTCGGCTTTGGCTGTTGCTACCCACCTCCGGCGGTCGGCCCCAATTCTCGCCCTTGGTGCCGGTGACCGGTACGCCCGATGATGCCAACGGGGAGGTTACCCTTGCGCCGTGGTTGGTGGAAGGTTTTTTGCTGTCCGTCGGGCAGGCTGTAGAGTTGCTTTTATATAAGCGATTTTCCTTTGAAGCCGTTTTGCCCGCTGCCGAATGGCACTTTTGGCGGCGGGTGGCCCTCTGGGCTATGGAACTGCTCGCCCGGCAGCGCTTCATCCCTATGTTGGACGAAAAAACCTACCAGGCTGTGTGGCGGCCGGTGTTCAATGCCGCCGAAGATATGCACAGGCTGGAATTGTTGGCACGTTCCATGCCCCCGGCATGCCTGGCCGTGGCTGGTTTGAAAAACGGCGCCAGCCCTGGGAAGGAAGACAGCAGCATACTGCCGGCACCTGGGGCTATGCTTATGGATTTTGTCCGATGTATGGTTCAGGAGAAAATTTCTGGCTGGCTGGCCTCCATGCCTGCCGCCCGGTTTGAGGGTATTCGCAGCCAGGCGGGTGCGCGCTGGGTGGAGGCCTTGAGGCGTGGTGGCGGGCCGGTAGATCTGCCTGAAGAAGTGCTTAAAACCATGGCGGGTGAATTAATTGCCTGGCGCTCCCCCGTTTCCCGTCGGCAGGCGTCCTTTCGCACCTGTTTCCGTCTGGAGCCGCCCCCGGAACCGGAGGAAAAAGACGTTCGGGATCCCGATGCCGGGGAGGATGAAACCTGGACGTTGCGTTTCTTTTTGCAGGCTGTCGACGATCCCAGCCTGCTGGTGCCGGCAGAGGCGGTCTGGAAGGAAAGAAGCTCCACCCTGCACTTTTTGCGGCGTCGGTTTGAAAATCCGCAGGAACGCTTGCTGGCGGACTTGGGGCAGGCCTGCCGGTTGTTCCCGCCTCTAATCAAGGCCCTGGACACCCCGTGTCCCACCCACTGTCTCCTTTCTACCGCCCAAGCTTACACCTTTTTGAAACAGGCCGTCCCGTTATTGAAAGAAAGCGGCCTGGGCGTACAGGTGCCCGCCTGGTGGAGCGGAGAAGGAACCTCCGCCGGGTTGGGCCTGCGCCTGAAATTGAGGCAGTCCTCAAAGGGGCTGAGCAAAGGGGTGGGCCGGGGAATTATCAGCCTGCACACCCTGGTGGAGTTCAACTGGGAACTGGCCCTGGGTGAAGAAACCATAAGCGCGGCGGAATTTCAAAAACTGGCGGCCATGAAGGTTCCGTTGATGCGTGTGAAGGGCCGGTGGGTGGAAATTGACCCCGCACAGATGGAAAAGGCCCTCAATCTGGTGGCCGGGAAGGGAAAGAAATTTAGCCTGACGTTGGGGGAGGCCATGCGTCTGGCTGCAGGAATACCGTCCGGAAGCGCACCGGATCCCGGCGACCTTCCCGTTACGGGCATAGACGCCGAAGGAGAGCTTGCCCGGGTGCTGGAAGAATTGCAGGAGGAGAGCAAGCTGACCCTGCTGCCGACGCCGGAAAGTTTCCGGGGACAGCTGCGCCCCTACCAGGTGCGGGGTTTTTCCTGGATGGTCTTTCTGTCGCGCATGGGCATGGGGGGCTGCCTGGCCGACGACATGGGGCTGGGCAAGACTATCCAGTTTCTGGCCTTTCTGCTGCACCGGGTGGAGCAGGGATTATCCCAGGGGCCGGCGCTGTTGGTCTGTCCCACGTCAGTGGTGGGCAACTGGCAGCGGGAGGCAGCCCGTTTTGCGCCGAGGTTGCGGGTGCTGGTCCATCACGGTCCAAACCGCCTGCAGGGGAAGGATTTTATCCGGGAGGCAAAGGCCAGTCACCTGGTGTTGACTACTTATGCTCTGGCCCAGCGGGACGGGCGATTGCTGGCCAGCGTGGAATGGGACGGGGTGGTGCTGGATGAAGCGCAAAATATAAAGAACCCGGGAGCCAAGCAGACCCGCAGTGTGAAGAGATTAAAGTGCGGCTACCGTTTTGCCCTTACGGGCACACCAGTGGAAAACCGCTTGTCGGAACTGTGGTCCATCATGGATTTCTTAAACCCCGGTTTTCTCGGACCGGCTGCCGATTTCAACCGCCGTTTTGCCGTGCCCATTGAGCGTTACGGCCACCGGGAAAAGACCCGACGTCTCCAACAACTGGTGAGGCCCTTCATCCTTCGGCGGGTGAAGACCGATCCCCGAATCATTCAGGACCTGCCGGAAAAACAGGAAAGCAATGTTTACTGCAATCTGACCAGGGAACAGGCCACCCTTTACGAGGCGGTAGTGCGGGAAATGCTGGAGCGCATTGAAGGGGCGGAAGGCATGGAACGCCGGGGCCTGGTGCTGGCTGCCACCACCAGGTTGAAACAGATCTGCAACCATCCGGCTCAATTCCTGGCGGACGGCATTCTGGAACCTAAACGTTCGGGCAAGATGATGCGCCTTTTGGAACTGCTGGAGGAAATTCTGGATGGTGGGGAAAAAGCGTTGATTTTCACCCAGTTTGCCCGCATGGGGGAAATATTGAAGAACCAGCTACAGGTCCGCTTCGGTCGGGAGGTGCTTTTCCTGTACGGAGGCGTGGGCCAACGCCAGCGGGACCGTATGGTGGAACGCTTCCAGCAGCGGTCCGGCCCGGCCCTTTTTGTCATTTCCCTTAAAGCGGGAGGCGTGGGCCTGAACTTGACCCGTGCCAACCATGTATTTCACTTTGACCGCTGGTGGAACCCGGCCGTGGAGGACCAGGCCACCGACCGGGCCTTTCGCATCGGCCAGAAGAAAAACGTTTTCGTTTATAAGTTTATCTGTAGCGGCACCCTGGAAGAAAAGATTGACCGGCTGATTACCGAAAAAAAGAATCTGGCCGGAAGTATCATCACCACGGCCGAAGAGTGGCTGACGGAAATGAGTACCGATGAACTGCGGGAACTCTTCACCTTGAGCAGGCAGGCCGTCGATGAAGATTAGCGGGGAGGTGTTCACCCTGGCTTCCAAAAAAGAATTCGGCTCTACCTGGTGGGGACAACGCTGGATAAAGGTGCTGGAATCCTTCGGCTGGAGAAGCCGCCTCCAGCGCGGGCGAACTTACGCCCGGGCAGGCCATGTGCTGGAAATAAACATTAAACCGGGGCAGGTAACCGCGCTGGTGCAGGGTAGGCGTTCACGTCCTTATAGGGTGACCATAGAAATGAAGACCATTTCGGACCGGGACTGGGAAAAGGTGATCGAGGCCTTGGCCGGTCGGGCGGTGTTTGCCGCCCTTTTGCTGGCAGGAGAAATGCCCCGAGATATTGAGGAAGCCTTTCGCCAGGTACGCCTGTCCCTGTTTCCCGGTGCGGTGAGAGATATCAAAACCGACTGTTCTTGCCCCGACTGGGCTAACCCCTGCAAACACATCGCGGCCGTTTATTACTTATTGGGTCGGAAGTTCGATGAGGATCCCTTCCTCCTGTTCCTGCTGCGGGGGCGCAGCAAGGAGCAATTAGTCTCCGCCCTGCGGGAGAGAAGATCGACCCGGGCGGAACAGGAGGAACGAGAGGAGGATTTGTCGCCCTGCGGCGAACCCACGGGGTCGGTACTGGAAAAGCAGCTGGACCGGTTCTGGGACGAGGGGGAGGATGCATGCGGTTTACTTTTTCACCCTGTTTCGCCGGAGGTGGATGCTGGTTTGTTGAAAACTCTGGGGCCGCCCCCCTTCTGGAGGGGCCGGGAGGATCTAGACTTGTGGTTGGCCGATTGCTATCGTACCATCAGCCGGCGGGCGAGGGAAGAGTGGCCGGAAGAGCGAAGGTAAAGCCATCGCACTCGAAGACCTTCTCGGTATTCGTGAGAGAACCAAGGATTCCAAGAAATTCAACCGGATGATGTCCGGCTGGAACTTCCGGGGGCTGGCATCTTTCATCGGATACAAAGCCGCTCTTGCTGGTGTGTCCCTTATCTATGTTGACCCCAAGGAAACTTCCAAGACCTGTCCGAAGTGCGGGAACATTTCCAGCCACAACCGCAAGGTTCAGGGATGGTTCAGATACACCAAATGCGGCTACCAGTCCGATGCGGAAAGGGTTGGAGCTCTGAACGTCGCTGCCAAAGCGCTCGATGCTCTCGGGGCATAGCCCTGGGAGAAAGGGGAGTGTGACACCCCTTAAGGCCAAGGTAATAATGGTGGTCAACCTCCGGAATGCGTTATACCAGATCAACCGTATCCTGCTTGCTGACTACATAAAACTCGTTATAATCGCTCTCCTCTAGGTCCGGGAAGCGGCATCGGCGTAATGTAATTTTTCCAGCAGCAATTCTGCGCTTTGCAGTTTCTTTTTCGCCAACTCCAGCCTGTAATGTGCTAACTCCAGACGGCTTATTGACTCCATAGTGCGTACCCCTCGGACAATACTTCCCTTACAAAAGGAACTCCCTTTTTCTTGAATAATTCAAATTCGTCCTCACCGTATATCTTCAGCGATAGGTCAATACCGTACTTCAAGTTAACGTCAAGAACATAATCGTAAATCCTTGACCTGTTAATTGTTGATCTGTCTTTAACTACAATCAACACATCATAATCTGAATCTTGCCGGGCATCGCTCCTCGCCTGGGGACCAAACAGCTGGACCAACCGTATTTCGCCCGGGTACAAGTCATTCAAATAATCGACCAGTCCCTGGAGAATTCTTTTCTCTAACGAACCTTGCTTCATGGACACCATTTCTTTTGGGCATTACCATCCAATTTTTGGTATCATTATATCACAGAAAACCACTACCTCGAAAGCCTGTCCACGGTTTCTACGGAAGAAACGACCCTGTGCCTGATAATGAAGTGTCAACGGGGTGGCGCAGCTGGTTCAAGTTCCGGTGTAATGGAAAATATATTCACTCGGGTATTTTTTCCAGCGTTATGGTTTCGCCCTCTGAGACTTTTGCCCACTCTTTGGGGTTACCGGAAAGCCTGCCGATAAGGGTAACGGGGCTGGCCGGCTTTATTTCTGTTTCTGTAGAGACGGGGGTTTTCCCAAAAAAGATACAAAAGCAACGGCCGCTCGGCCAGTAGGCCAGGTCGCCTTCCTCGACGGTTTCGACAGGGTTTTCAGGCCCTTTGTAGACGGGAATTTCAAAATAAATCTCTTCTCCCCAGGTGTTTACTTTTCCCTTGATCGGCAGCTTTTCCCAGATGGATTTGGCCGTTTCCGTGTCATTTAGCTGAGCTTCCATTTGGACCTTAGCGGTGATAATTTTGATCCTTTTTATTATCCCTGCGCTCTCCTTTCTCCAACGGCTTTTAATTTTTTAAAATTTTCAGGGGGGAACTAATTAATTAGCTAAACACTGCTGTTTTAACAGCAGGTATTTTTTAATGTGTTTTATTATACTGCTTTAAAGCATTAGAAAATACAATAATAGAAAAATATGGTATCATATAAGTAAATAAAAAAATTATAATCAGAAAATTACAGAAAAGTTTGTTTTAGGTAAACAGTATAGGCTAGAAAAAGAGTCCTATACCCGATTCTATCAGTGAATGACGGGTGAGCAGGGTAGGAGATTGGTAGATGGAGACGGGTTGAGAAATGAAATCTGATTGATTGCAAAAATGCTAAAACACGAACCATCAAAACAATGCGGGTTATTTTAAAAAAATCGAAGGAGAGATTTTTTGTATGTTACAGAAAAAATGGTATTCTGCTATCAAAATACGAAAATCGAGGAGAAAATTTAACGGTAAACCGCTAGGGGAAAAGGTCAAAACAAAACTAAAAAAGTTTTGCAAAGAGTTTAACCCTTTTTCAGAAGTACGTGCTTGTATTGTGTTTAAAGACTTAGTGCACCTCAAGTTGCCAAATTTGTCAAAATTTAATGATGATTTTCCTATAAAAACCCTCTTTTATGTGGACCTGCTGACCGCTTTTGGGAAAGAGAAGGCAGTTGAGACAAGTTGGTGATAAGGGCTCGTTTGGGTCTTCAGATAATACGACCTTCCCTCAGATGAATTCAGCACAATGGGGTTTTTCTTTACTAAGTGATTAAAGAGGGAAAAAGTTGCCTTTGTGGATGAAACTATGGAACTTCTTGATCTGAAGGCTTACAGCGGCACTGTACACAGTAATTAGGAAGGGAATTTACACCTATGATGGAATACGACCGAAAAATTTTTCCTTATGCAGCAATGACATTTTTAGCAGCACCAATAGCTGTAGTGCTACATGAGTTAGCTCACCTTCTAGTCTACATTATGAATGGGATTCCGGCCCAATTTGTTAGCTTTTCGTCAGCTGTACCAGTCGGTGCTTCTACTGGCAGTCCTGCTGTTTATGGGGCCATTACACACCAGGAAGGCCCGGCCTGGATTATTGGTACCGAGTATGGAAAACCCCCTACTTCAAAAAAATTTATAAATTCTAAAATCTTGGAGGGGTAATTATGAAGCATAAATCTCTTATTATTTATTTAGTAATCACAACTGTCCTAAGTGCAGGATTCATTGTATTGATGAAATTTGTTGGGCAAAAGGGATTCTTTCTTGCCCAATTTTATATGTTAGGACCAGCAATAGCTGCTATTATCACAAGAGCCTTCTTTTACGAAAATAAGTTCAAAGATGCAAACTTAAAAATTGGGAAACCTAAATATTATCTCCAATTCTGGGCCATTGCTTCAGGCATAACAGTACTATCTTATGTTATCTTTACATTGCTTGGAGCAATAAGTTGGGATTTTACCGGGCAATCTTTCTTAGATAATTTAGCGAAACAACTCGCATCAACAGGGCAGGATATAAATAAGAATCTACCACCCGGTTTTACTCCCCAAATGATGTTGTGGTTATTCTTTATTGGTGGATTAACGATTTTTAACCTTTTTCCGGGAATAATAACAGGTTTTGGAGAAGAATTCGGCTGGAGAGGATTTATGTTTCCTCAATTGTACAAAATCAAGCCATGGGTTGCATTTATTATTGGAGGATTGATCTGGTATGCGTGGCATATTCCTCTCGTGTTACTCTTCCCACAAACCTACGGCTATACTCTTTGGCAGACGATGCTCAATGTTGTTACCTTAGCAATTGGTTCAATTTGCACATTTACTTTTTTAGCTTATGTTTACATTAAAACTGAAAATATTTTTGTAACATCTGTTGCACATATAACGCTTAACAATTCTGCAAGGTCTTTCGCTTATTTTGCAATTGTGCAAAACCAACTCCTTGCCAATATCGGATTAACAATTACAATGTTAATTGTGGTTGCTGTTTTATTCTATTCTAAGAAATTAAAAGTATTTGAAGAATATTTTAAGAAGAAATGTGACACTGATAGAGGGTGTTAAAATGATGAACATACCAGAACATAATATTGCAAATTCTAGAATATGCTTCACTTGCACCAAGCTCGCCCAAAATTAAGTTATCTACAGAACTATACATCTGCCTATAAAGGAGAAGTGAATTCTTGAATATCGCAGGGAAGCGCAATCAAATTCACATCTTCTTCTAAAAGCTGTGGAGCCGGATTGTAGAAACATTAGGAGAAACACAACATTTCAAAATAAATCTCTTCTCCTCAGGTGTTCACTTTTCCCTTGATCGGAAGTTTTTCCCAGATGAATTTGGCCGTTTCCGTGTCATTCAACTGAGCTTTCATTTGGACCTTAGCGGTGATAATTTTGATCCTTTTCATTATCCCTGCGCTCTCCTTTCTCCAACGGCCTTAAGTCTTTACTAAAATTATGACTAAATTATACCATAAGGGAATGAAGAAATCGAATATTAAGAAAAAACCTTGTGGCCGCCCGCGCCGTAAGGCGTACAGGCCTGTTGATGGAAGGGATGGCTGTTGGGAGCAAAAAATTTTTTGCTGACTGGAGCACCGGGGGTGGGGAAAACAACGATTGTAATTAAACTTGCCCGCCTTTTGGGAGATAAAGCGGCTGGTTTTTATACCGCGGAAATTCGCGCCAACAACCGCCGCCGGGGCTTTGAAATCGTTTCTTTAGCGAGCGGGGAAAAATCCGTTTTGGCTCATATCGATTTTCAGGGGCGGTACCGGGTTGGCAAATACGGGGTTAAGCCTGAGAACCTGTCAGGAGTTATCGATGAGATAAATAACTGTATCGTGGAAAACCGGTTCAAATGCCTGATTATCGATGAGATAGGGAAAATGGAGCTTTATAATGCGGAGTTCAGGGAAGCTGTTCTGCTGGCTATTGAGTCTCCTTTGCCAGTAGTGGCCACAATAATGGCCAGGCCTCACCCCTTTTGTGATGCTCTAAAAAAGCGGGCCGATGTTAGGCTAATCGAAGTAACGAAGGACAATAGGGACGAGCTTCCGGAAAAGATTATCAGAGATTTCCTGTTAGAGCTAGGTTTTTACAATCTGGGAGCCTCTTTTAAAAGCCATGAATGAGATAAAGTCATGAATTGAGATAAGCCGTAAATGAGAGGAATGAGGAGATGGTCATGGTCAGGATGCTTCACCTGGCAGACCTGCACCTAGGCTGGAAGCCCTCCTATCTGGAAGATGACAGAGGCAGGGTCCGCCAGAGGGGACGGGATTCTCTGAATGTGCCCTGGAACTCTCAAACGAAATGTCTGAAAGGATTATACCTGATGATAAAGGATTACGACTCTTGCCCCTGACAACCGTACCTTTCCCATACTTCTCTGCGTAGGCTCCAGCGGCTACGTCCCGTTTCTGAAAGACTACAAAGTTTGCTGCATCCACACCAAAGGCAGAAAGTTCGGGGAAGTCCTGCTGACCATAGACGTTAATTCCTCAATGCCAGTTATTAGTTTCTACCGAAAGGAACTTTCGGTAAGCAGAGTTCCCTACGAGACTTTTTATGCCACCAGTCTTGAGCTTTTGTTCGAGGTGCTCAAGAACTTGCTGCCGCACCTGAGCATCCCTTTCGGCTTCCTGGGGGTT
>NZ_BDGJ01000029.1 GCF_002207765.1 Calderihabitans maritimus | reverse complement strand
GGTAGCGCTGGCAGCAGAGATGTCCTATCGCAAGGCCCAAGAAGCCCTAGAAGAAACATTAGGTGTAAGGATAAGCCATGAAACCATAAGGCAATACGCCATTCAGACCGGGGAACACCTAGGCAAATGGGATGGGCCCACGGGGCTTGACGACAAAGGCGACAAGAAAGTCCCCCTTTTGGTTATAGAAGTAGATGGGGCCCTAGTCAGCGAACAACGGCGGAGGAAAGAAAGGAAGAAAAGGAAAAAGAGGAAGAAAGGGAAGGAAAAATTCGAACTAAAGATAGCCGTAGTTTACGAAGGGTGGGAGATAAACGAATACACAGGGGAGGCACATCTTAAGAATCCCTTGTACTTTGTACATGGGGGCAGTGGAAAAGAATTTTGGGCAGCTTTAGAGCGCCACTTAAGGAGGATATACGACTTAGAAGGTTGCCAGCGGGTCATCGTAGGCGGAGACGGGGCGGGATGGATAAGAGAAGGGGC
>NZ_BDGJ01000028.1 GCF_002207765.1 Calderihabitans maritimus | reverse complement strand
TACCTGGAGATCGAAGGCTGGATTGAAGAGAAGATGGGCGAAGTTAAGGGGGACTTCCAAGGTGGTGCCATCGACATCCTCACCGCCGAGGAGGTGGCCGACTGGGGAGCCAAGATGCGGGAGATCAAAGCCAAGCTTAGTGAATAGCAAACATTGCCAGAGTACCGGAAGCAAAACAAGAAGCAAGGAGAAGTGTGAAATCTTCTTAGTTTCATCAGCGAGGAGGAATAAAGATCAATGAAAGGCC
>NZ_BDGJ01000026.1 GCF_002207765.1 Calderihabitans maritimus | reverse complement strand
CAACGGGCTCCAGTCGCTGTTCAGTTTTCAAAGATCCCTACCAAAGCGACATCCCCTATTCTATCATGTACTCTATCTATTGTCAACTGGTATCTTGTGTTATTTCTTCTGTCAGTTCTTCTTTTGCTTCCTTGACTGTTTCTTCGACGTTTAGCGACATTGTTTAATATACCACACCCCCGCTTCTCTTGTCAATAA
>NZ_BDGJ01000025.1 GCF_002207765.1 Calderihabitans maritimus | reverse complement strand
CAGGGTAATATCGACAGCATTCCGCATTTTGGGGTTTAAACGGTAGGAATTGCGGGCCGCCTGTTTAATAGTCCTGGCCATCTCCGGCACATCCTTTAAGCGGTTATTACCGTGTTGCAGCATCAGGTCGACCAGTTCTTCCACCGGCATATTAGCTATTTCATCAGGGGTCAGGTTGCCAACGACAGCCCGGGAGGCCTGCCCGAACAAATTGGAGAAGGGGCACTCCTTCTGGTAGGTAGAGAACTTAAGGAATATCAGATTGAGGGCCCTGTTCTTCTCCCTGGTGAGGTCAGAAACCAGGTGATAGCGAAACCGGGTTAACCGTTGCAAAGGAGCATAGGTCATATCAGGAGGGGGTGTTGGACGTACCCGTCCAAACCGCAAGCAATCAGCAATAACCCGGGCATCCAAGGCGTCGGTCTTAGCCGTATCCGGATAGATACGCTTAAAACCATCAATTACCTTAGGATTAATCACCGCTATTTCAGCACCCAAAGCCGATAGTTCAGGAGCCTCATGCAGGGCCTGTGAAAGGTGCCACCAATACAGGTTAGTAGCTTCCATACCAATCTTAACCTTATCAGCATCAATAAGCTCAGCTTCAGTAACAATCCTTTCCACAAGCCTTTCGGCCCCGGGTAGGTCGTTGGAAACGCTAAAGCCGCAGACATCTTCACCGGTATCATTAAGGATGCGGACCACATTGGTGTCAGACCCTATATCGATACCGACAAAAAGGGTTTTTC
>NZ_BDGJ01000024.1 GCF_002207765.1 Calderihabitans maritimus | reverse complement strand
ACTCAATTGCTTCGAAACGTTGCCAATCTTATCTTGCCAGATGCCCAAAATGTTTTACAAAGCAAATAGCTTTTATTCTAATAAATGTTGACAGCGTAAATCATAGTTATTATAATTGTAGTTGTGTTGCAATTATACCCCTGGGGGGTAGCTAAAAGATTCACTTAAATCAAACTATGGAAGGAGGTAACAGTCATGAAAAGAAACAGTTTTAACAAATGGTATTGGCCCATACTTTTACTTTTTATCTTAGGAGGACTTTTTTACCATCCGGCAATTGGATTGCTTGCTTTAGTATGCATGATTGCTCCTGTAATAACGGCACCTGTTAAAGGTAGAATGTGGTGCGGCAGATTCTGCCCCCGGGGAAGTTTCTTCGATCAAGTGCTCACACGGATAGGACCCAAGAACCGTAGAATTCCGCAATTACTCCAACGACCTGAGGTACGCTGGACTGTGTTTACAGGCTTGATGGCTTTTATGAGTTATAATATGTATTTAACCGGAGGAAATATATTCGGTATAGGTAAGGTACTTTTTAAAATGGTTCTTATTACCACCGGCGCGGGAATTGTTCTAGGGGTTTTCTTCAGCCCACGCAGCTGGTGTAAAATCTGTCCCATGGGTAGCCTTGCAATGCTTTTAAGCAAAGGTAGTAAACTCTCTGTCCGGTTAAGCTCTACCTGCCGGTCCTGCGGTGTTTGTGCCAAAAAATGCCCCTTTGGAATACCGGTTCATTCTTTCAAAACTAGTGGAGTAGTAGATCATCCCGATTGCTTAAAATGCGGTATCTGCGTCTCCTCCTGTCCGGTGGGGGCACTAAAACTGGAAAAAGGTGCCCGCAATTTAGGTACCGAGGAATTGTCCATAAGTTAGTAAAAGCACCCCGAGAAGGGGTGCTTTTTCAGAATACAAATTCGTGTTTCTTTCCTTTATCCTACGACTGTGCCTCAGCGGCCATCTTCATCCTGCTGCCTGTCTTGTACAGGAAGAAAGCCATAACCAGAAGGGCTACTATAATTCCCACAGGATAGGATATGCTGGTCGGCAAGCTGAAACCTTCCGGAGCCTGAAGAATGTAGGTCGCACTTACCGCGGTCATGAAAGTAGCCGGTAAACTGGCCACCCAGTGGAGTCTCTCGTTCTTAGCCAGGTATACAGCGGCAGCCCACAGCACAATCATGGCCATGGTCTGGTTGGACCAAGCAAAATAACGCCACAGGATACTAAAATCTATTTGGGTGAGTGTAAATCCTACCGCAAACAGAGGCAACGCTATTTTCAGCCGGTTAAGGGTTGATTTTTGGTCCCAACGGAAAATTTCCGCTATAATCAACCGGGTCGCCCGGAAAGCAGTGTCCCCGGAAGTAATCGGCAGGACAATTACACCAAGCACTGCCAGGAGGCCGCCAACTACACCCAGCAGGGAATTGGAGATTTCATTCACCACCCCGGCGGGGCCACCCTTGCTCAAAACGGCAGCCAACCCCTCAGAACCACCGAAAAAGGTCATTGCCGCAGCCGCCCAAATCATAGCAATAATTGATTCTGCAATCATCGCCCCGTAGAAAATCCTTCGTCCATGTTTTTCATTTTGAACGCAGCGGGCAATAATTGGCGATTGAGTGGCGTGGAACCCGCTGATTGCCCCGCAGGCGATGGTTACAAACATCAGCGGCCAGATCGGCAGACCTTTGGGGTGTAAATTAGCGAAAGTTAACTCAGGGATCTGGTATCCCTTAATTAACAACCCACCCATGATTCCAAAGGCCATAATGAGCAGGCTGGCACCAAACAATGGGTATAACCGCCCAATGATCTTATCTATAGGCAAAATAGTGGCAATGAAATAGTATACAAGGATAACGGCCAACCAAACGTTAACGCTCATACTTTCCGGCGTCAAAGCGGCCAATAATTTTGCCGGGCCAGCCATAAATACTGCTCCAACCAAAATTAATAACACGATAGCAAAAATGTTAACAAACTTTTTCATTCCCGAACCAAGGTAGGTCCCCACAGTTTCCGGAAGACTGGACCCGTTGTTACGCATGGAAAGCATTCCGGAGAAATAGTCATGCACTGCACCGGCTACAATACCACCGATAGCTATCCAAATGAAGGCAACTGGACCCCACAATGCTCCGGCAATCGGTCCGAAAATCGGTCCTAAACCGGCAATGTTTAACAATTGGATCAAGCTATTCTTCTTCCAATCCAGGGGTACATAATCCACTCCGTCCTGCATCTTTTGAGCCGGTGTTTCCCTGTTCTCATCAACCCCGAATACTCTCTCTACAAAGGCACCGTATACGAAATAGCCACCGATCAATAGTGCTATGGCTGCAAAAAAGGTAACCACAAAAATTCCTCCTTTATTTAAATATTGAACACTGCCGGCAAGTGTTCAATTTTGTTAAGTCAATAAAAATTATAAATTTTATTGTGATTTTTCTAAGCATTTTTGCCTAACTTGCATAAAGTCATGCCTGACCTGCATATTTTCATGTGCAAATCATTTTCATTTAACTTCATCCCTGCCGTAATAAAAAAAGCCAGCCGAGCTGTCGACTAACTCGACTGGCGACGAAGGTCAACTACAACCCCAAGGCTTCTTTCAAGTCCTTTACAAAAGTGCGGCTTACCGGTACCTCAGTCTCTTCCTGGTCATTCATGACCAACTTGTAAGTGTTGTTAAACCAGGGAATTACTTCTTTAATTTGGTTTAGGTTAACCAGATAACTCCGGTGGGTACGGAAATAATGACGGTCAGCAAACTTTTCTTCTAGTTCATGAAGTTTGTACCGGCTCTGATAAACCTCATTCCGCGTCTTCAAAAGCGTATTCCTGTCTTCCACGGTGGCAAGAACCAGTTCCTCCGGTTCAAGAAGAATCATTTTACCTCGTTTTTCGCCAATTAATTTGCTTAACTTACGATGCCTATCATTCCTACCCAGGCCCAATTCTGACCCGGAAGGCTCAGAGATCGTATTGGACTCTCCCGCAGCCTCACCCGCAGGTTTCGGCGAAGAGACCGTTATCTTAGCCCGGTCTAATTCATCCACAGGAATTACACCATTATCAGCTAGCCTTCCCTCAAATGAAAGAAGCAACTGGTTGACTCTATTCAACAGTTCAGTAATATTTGGTTCGGCCACTTGTTTTTGTACCCGCTCAACCGTTTTTGCAATCCGTTCTTCTGAAAACGGTTTTAACAGGTAGTCCACCGCATTTACTTCAAAGGCCTTGATGGCATACCGGTCGTAGGCCGTGGCAAAAACAATTAATGGGAACTTATCATTTTTCATAAGTTCTCTTGTCACTTTCAAACCATCCATATCTCGCATCTGAATATCTAGAAAGACCAAGTCGGGTTCGAGATCAGCACACATCTTCAGTGCCTCTTCTCCTCCAGAAGCCTCGCCAAGGATTTGAATAACAGGAAACTTCTCCAGCAGAAATCTCAATTCACTGCGAGCCGGTGCTTCGTCATCTACGATTATAGTTTTGATTTGGTTGCTCACTCCTTTTCACCTCCTGGACGCATCTCCTTCCTCAGCTGTCGTTGCCTTTTTCCCTTACTAACCGGTAAGCAAGGCCCGATTTTCTGGTTCAAAATCAAGCGGAACCGAAATTTTCACCGTAGTTCCCTTGCCCAACTCACTGTCTATTTTCAAACCGTACTCTGGACCGTAAATACTCACCAGTCTTTCGTTGACATTGGTGAGCCCGACACCGGCGCCGCCGCTATAAACCCGGTATCCTGATGCTTTTTGAGTTCTTAATAGCGAATTTACCCTATCAGCACTCATCCCCACCCCATTATCAGCAATAACTATTCGCATTTCCTCTCTACCGTTCTCAACCACCTTGCGGGCTGAAATGCGCAACAGTCCCCCCTCTTTTTGCGGTAAAAGGCCGTGCTTCAAAGCATTTTCTACCAGCGGCTGCAGGATTAAAGCCGGGAGCTTAACCTGTAGCAGCTCCGGAACTATATCATACTCAATTTTAATCACATCTTTAAAGCGGGCCTCCTCGATGGCCAGGTAGGCTTTGATGTGTTCGATTTCCCTTTCCAAGGTAACAAAATCTCCACAGTGTTCCAAATTCTTACGGAAAAACTCCCCCAAATGAATTAACAGGCGGCGAGCGTTTTCCGGATTCGTCCGCACGTAAGAAACAATGGTATTAAGAGCATTAAACAGAAAATGGGGATTGATCTGCGCCTGGAGCGCCTTAATTTCGGCAGCAGCTGCCAGCCGGGCCTGGTACTCCAATTGAGCAAGTTCCAATTGGGTGGAAAACAGGTGAGCCAGCCCGTGGGCAAACTCCCGTTCCACCCGTCCTATAGCGCCCTCCTTAAGCTTGTAAAGTTTTAATGCCCCTATTACTTCTTCCCGCCGTTTCAAGGGAACTATAACCGCTGAACGTAACGAACACCCGGGTTGCCTGCAACCGATCTCTTCAGCATTATTGGCCGTTTGAATTTGTCCGGTAGCAATGGCGTTTTGCGTTGCCTCGGTTAATAACGGCTCACCCGGCCGGTGGTGATCTTCTCCGGCACCTACATGGGCCAGAATTTTATACCGGTCGGTTATGGCCACTGCCCCTAATTCGGTGCTTTGATAAATGATTTCCGCCACTTTTTTCGCCGATTCCTCATTAAGTCCCTGACGCAAGTAGGGCAAGGTCTTGTCGGCAATTTTCAGAGCCCTATGGGCCTGCATCGCCCCAATCCTGTCCTGTTCACTATAAACCAGGCGTACAATCACCATAAAAATCGCTAAACCTATAGAGTTAACCACTATCATAGGTAACCCGATAATGCTCACCAAATCCCACGCGGCACTGAAGGGTTTCGCTACAGCCAGAATAATTACCATTTGTATTGTCTCAGATAGCACCCCAACCGCAAAAGCCTTTTTCCAGCTGACATTCTTCCAAGGATTTTGAGAAGAAAATAACCCACCTATCAATCCTTCAACGGTAGTCGAGAGCCCACAAGCCAAGGCAGTAAACCCACCCAAAGAAAAACGATGGAGTCCGGCAATCAGCCCAGCTCCCAAGCCGACTAGCGGCCCACCAAGAAGACCTCCGGCAACAGCACCTATCACCCGGGAGTTGGCAATGGCTCCTTTAATAGGAACCCCGGTGTAAGTACCAATAATCCCAAATAAACCGAAAAACAAGATAAAGAATATTTTCTCTACTACAGTAGACTGGCGGAGAAGAAGGCGTCGGAACACCTCTGCCCGAGTCAGCAAAAAAGCCAGTATCGCTATAACACTCATCCGCTCAATTAACACTATAAACAGGTTGTCCATTTTCTGGCACCTTCCTTCCCCTTGACTGTATCCCTGCTGTCAAAATTTGCCCTAAAATTCAGGCTGTTAGTTTGTACAAAGTCCATCTCATATTATAACATAAGGTTTACTATGAGGTAATTGTCTATCATTACCAGTACCAATAAGGTCCCCAAAAAAAACACCGCCGAAAAGCGGTGTTCCATTCCGGGTTAACCTTCGTAGGCTATAATTATTACTTGGATGCAGTCGTACCGCCACTCTCTACGGCCGGCGCCGTTTTAACCCGACGGAAAGCGCCGATGGCTTCCAAGATAAGCCAGATTTCCAGCAGTATAATCAACAAACTTAAAACAAAAAGTAGCCAGTTAGATGCCCGGTAAAAGTTTATAGTATTGATTACCATCGCCCAGGAGGTCATGACGAGCACAAAAATCATGGGAAGTAGAGTATAAATACTGGGCTTTTTAATCTTTATCAACCAGACACTGATTACCAGCAAGGCCAGGCCGGCCATTAGCTGATTGCTGGCACCAAACAGCGGCCAGAGGATAAGACCGCCTTTACCGCCATTAAATGAAGCCAGGATAAAGGCAGTAAGCACCGCGAGAAGAGTAGCTCCGTGACGGCCGGACAAAATATTGATGTTATAGGACGAGGCAAGCTCAGAAATGATGTACCGTTGAATTCTGGTAGCCGAATCCAGTGTGGTAGCGGCAAAACTCACCACCATGACCGCCAGGATGCCGGCAGCTACTGCCTCTGGAATGCCGATAGAGGAAACAAAGGTCGCGCCCCCGTTAATAAACGCCCCTACTTTGGCGCCTAAGCCGTTGGCAGCCTTCCAGCTGGCATAGTGTTCAGTCCACGCAGCAGCGGAGCCGAAGCCTGCCGTGGCCGCCATAACCACCATGACCGCCAGCGCCCCTTCCATCAGCATAGCGCCATAGCCTACAAACTTGGCGTCCGTTTCTTTATCTAACTGTTTTACCGTTGTTCCTGAGGCAGCCATGCTGTGAAAACCTGAAATAGCACCACAGGCAATAGTAATGAATAAAAACGGAATAAAAGCCGGAGCATCGGCTATGTTTGTGTTTACAGCCGGGGCCACGATAGGCGGGTGAGCTACTATCAATCCCAGGAATAGCAGAGCCAGGGCTACAAATAACTGATGGGAATTAATATAGTCCCGCGGCTGGAGCAGTACCCATACCGGTAAAGTCGAGGCAATGTAAGCGTAGATGAGCAAGATGACGGTCCAGGTCATGATCGGATTACCGGCAATAAACCCAGGCATCTTCAGGGGTACATAAACGCCGATAATTACAAAGATGTACAAAATGATGATGGCTATAATTCCGGCTATAGTGGGATTACCGGAACCTCTATAAATCCAGTAACCTATAGCAATGGCTACAGGTACCTCAACCCAGATGGGCAGCACACTCTGCGGGAACATATCAAACAACACGGCAATAACCAGGCAGAACACAGCAATTACGATTAACAGGGCGAAGGCAGTCAATATTAAGAATAAGGTTCCTGCCCGCGGTCCCAAGAGATCGGAGGTAATCCGGCTGACCGATTTACCCTGGTGCCGGGCGGAAATCACCAGCGAGCCGAAGTCATGAATAGCCCCCATAAAGATAGAACCGAAAAAGATCCATAGTAGTGCCGGGACCCAACCCCAGATCACAGCTATGGCCGGTCCTACAATCGGTCCTGCACCGGCAATAGTAGTAAAATGATGCCCGAATAGGATTTCCGGTTTAGTAGGAACATAGTCCACTCCATCGTTAAATTCATGGGCCGGAGTCTTCCGACTGGCATCCAAGCCAAAAATCCGCTCGCTGATAAACGTACCATACAGCCGGTAGGCAATAAGAAAGCCGACATAAGCAACGAGAGCAACTATTAAGGAGTTCACAGTTTCTCCCCCCTTCTTGAACTTTTTACCCAAAACCCCGCGGCCCTCTAATTTACTTTACATCTGCATCAACCACCCCCCCTCCCTAAAAACCCCGGCTTCGGGTCAGAGACCGGACAACCGGCTCCTAATTAAACTTATGAGAAATCATTCCATAATACGCCTGGAAATTCCTTCTGATTAGCACAAAATTTCTGAATTTTCGACCTACCCGCACTTTTATGTCGACAACCACACTTACTAAAAACCCACCTCGTAAGCATATGAAAAAAGAGAGTCTGCATGGAAAACAGACTCTCTCTTTATTATTTCCAGATAACCCGCCGTAGGGACTTTTATCTTTTGTCCCCTATGGTTAAGACTTGGCTAAATACCTTGCCTGTCTGGCGCCAGAACGTGGCCCGTTCGACCGCCTGGGCCGCCACCAACGGAAATCTGGCCAGTTCTTTATTCTCCTGCATGATAACGGCTTCTCCTACCTGCTGTCCTTCCGCTACGGGGGCGTTAACCATCGACGGCACCTCTAATTTAAGGTTTAATCCTTCGTCTTTTCCTTTGGGCATGATGACTCCTATCTTATCTTTAGCCAACAGGTCCAATGTATCCTGACTGCCTTTGCTTACAGGAAGACTGGTAACCAGTTCACCCGCCTCGTAGAATTTCTTGAAGCCGTAACGAGCAAACCCGTAGTTGAACAGCTTCATAGCTTCGGCAAAGTGGCCGTTTCTTTTATCCACTCCCATGACTACAGCAATCAGCCGCAGTCCGTCTCTCTCGGCAGTAGCAGTAAGGTTGTACCGGGCTTTACTCGTATAGCCCGTCTTGATGCCGTCGGCCCCTGGGTACCACCAGAGAAGTTTATTGTAATTCCAAAGGACCAGCGGTTTAGGGTCACCGCGGAACTGGTAACTCTTCATGGCCGCCAGTTCTCTAAGCTTCGGTAAAGTAAGAGCATGGCGTGCAATCTGGGCCATGTCGTAGGCCGTGGTATAATGGTTTTCATCATGAAGGCCGTGCGAATTGGCAAAATGAGTGTTTTGGGCGCCTAATTCTCGAGCCCGTTGATTCATCATTTCCACGAATGCTTCTTCCGAGCCGGCTATGTACTCGGCTACAGCCACCGAGCAGTCATTGGCCGAACCCACGGCTATACCGATAAGCATTTTTTCCAGGGTAAACTCTTCGCCCGGTTCCAACCAAACTTGAGATCCCCCGTAACTGGAGGCATGCTCACTGGCTATTACCATATCTTGCAGGCTAACCTTACCTTCCTCTACCGCTTCCAAGGCCAAAGTCAACGTCATGATTTTGGTCATGCTGGCGGGGTACCATTTCTCATGGGCATTCTTTTCAAAAAGAATTTTCCCGGAAGCCGCGTCCATTAAGATAGCACTTCTGGCCTCAATATCCAGTTGAGCTGCCGCTACACCCACATTCAGAAAAGGTAGGAACAATACAACCAGTATGGCAACCGCAATTCTCTTTCGCATAAAAATTTCCCCCTTCTCCACGTTGTGCCCTTCTTAGTATGGTCGTTTTAAACTATTCCCATACCAAAACTGCAGAGATCGGGGGATAATACTTTTCAGGAACCGCTTTCAGTTTTCCTCGCTTATAACCTCATATATAAGGGGTTGCGGCTTGACCTCCTGATTAGAAATTATATAAGCCTCGCGTAATTTCTCCCGAGCAGCCTCAATTCGCCAGCGTTCGCTGCTATGTAATACGGCCAGCACTTCATCTTTGGCCACCGCATCTCCAACTTTCTTATGCAGGACAATTCCTGCGCTCAAGTCAATAGAGGATTCTTTAGTCTCCCGCCCGGCACCCAGGATCATAGCGGCCAGGCCTACAGCTTCGGCGTTAATTTTCTCCACCACCCCTTCAGCCGGTGACCGGAATTCTTCTTGACAGGGAGCTTGGGGCAAAAGTTCCAGGTTATGCACTACCTCAGGCAAACCCTTCTGGGCAGCTATCATTTCTTTCAATTTGGCCAGACCATCGCCCCGGTCAAGTAATTTTTCGAGGTATTTTTTGCCCTCTTCCGGGACCTTGCACCGGCCTGCCTGGTGAAGCATGTGTCCCCCTAAAATCAGGCATAGTTCAGTAAGGTCCTCCGGCCCTCTACCCTGAAGAGTTTCAATGGCTTCTCTCACTTCCAGGGCGTTACCTACACTCCTTCCCAAGGGCTGGTCCATATTCGTTATTACCGCCCGGGTATTGCGCCCCAGGCGAGAACCGATATTTACCATCAGGCGGGCCAAGGCGACGGCATCTTCAAGTCGCTTCATAAAAGCGCCGCTGCCTACTTTTACGTCCAAAAGGATGGCATCGGCTCCGGCCGCAATTTTCTTAGACATTACACTGGAGGCGATAAGAGGGAGGCTGTCTACCGTTGCCGTGACGTCTCGCAAAGCGTACAGCTTTTTGTCGGCAGGTACCAGGTTTCCTGTTTGCCCTACAACAGCCACTCCCACTCGGTTAACTATATCAACGAACTCTTGAGGAGTAAACTCTACGGAAAAGCCGGGAATTGACTGCAACTTGTCCAGGGTGCCGCCGGTATGTCCTAAACCCCGGCCGGACATTTTGGCCACTTTAACTCCTGCTGCCGCCACCAGAGGGGCTAAAACCAGAGTGGTTTTATCGCCGACCCCTCCGGTACTGTGCTTGTCCGCCTTGAAGCCCTGAATTCCGCTCAAATCAACCTGATCCCCAGATTCAACCATAAACCTAGTTAAATCGGTAGTTTCTCGCTCGTTAAGCCCCTGGAAATAGATGGCCATAGCCAGGGCGGACATCTGGTAATCTGGAATCCGGTCTTCAACGTAGCCATTCACCATGAAACCGATTTCTTCGGAAGTCAGTTCCCCGCCATTCCGCTTCTTAAGAATAACATCGTAGGCCCTCACCCGTTCTCCTCCTCTTCCGAGAGCAATATTATATCCGCCATACTGGTACCGTTGGCAGGTCTTTCCACTCTGAAGACGTCCGCTAGAGTGGCGGCAATGTCGGCAAAAGTGTCACGGGTGCCCAGATCCACTCCCTTTCTAATTCGGTCACCCCAGAAAAATAAAGGAACGTACTCCCGGGAGTGGTCGGTACTTTCCGTGGTAGGGTCACAACCGTGGTCAGCCGTAATCACCAGCATATCTCGAGCATTAAGACAGGAACAAATCTCCGGCAGGCGGTGGTCAAATTCTTCCAAAGCCCCGGCATAACCTTCAGGATCGTTCCGGTGGCCGTAAACCATGTCAAAATCCACCAGGTTAGCAAATATCAGTCCTTTAAAGGGCTGTTGAAGCGCTTCTACAATTTTATCAATTCCATCACTATTATTTTTGGTAGGATAAGAGCGGGTAATGCCGCGACCGGCAAATATATCACTGACTTTACCTACAGCCAGAACCTCAAACCCCTTCTCGTATAGGTTATCCAAAAGCGTCTTTCCGACCGGCTCCAACGAGAAATCATGCCGTCGGGGGGTGCGTTGAAAATTGCCCGGTTCTCCGATAAAAGGCCGGGCTATAACCCTTCCCACCGCGTGTTCTCCCACCAGCATATCCCGGGCAATCTTACATATCCGGTACAGTTCCTCCACGGGGATGATATCCTCGTGGGCTGCCACCTGAAATACGCTGTCGGCAGAAGTGTATACAATCGGGTAACCGGTGCGCAGGTGCTCTTCTCCCAGCTCTTTGATTATCTCCGTTCCCGAGGCTACTTTATTTCCTAATACTTTGCGTCCAATCGCCGATTCAAAACGAGAAATTAAATCGGATGGGAACCCCTGGGGATAAGTGGGGAAAGGCTTGTCCAGTACCAGGCCGGCAATTTCCCAGTGACCGGTAGTGGTATCTTTCCCCGCCGAACGCTCGGCCATCTTACCGTACGCAGCGACCGGAAAATCTACCGGCGGTACACCGGGCAGGTGGATGATATTCCCCAGTCCAAACTCCTGCAGGTTAGGTAAAGAAAGGCCCCCTACCGCCTCGGCGATATGCTTGAGAGTATTGCTGCCCTCGTCACCGTAACGGTCGGCATCCGGTAAGGCTCCCACTCCTACACTGTCCAGAACTATCAGCACTACTCGCTCTAACATCTCACCGCCTCCATATTGTTCAGTTAACCCTTCAGGCTCGGGGATGAGTTTTATCGTAAACCTCGCGCAATTTCCCTTTAGTCAACTGGGTATAAATCTGAGTGGTAGTAATGTCGGCATGACCTAGCATCTCCTGCACCGAACGGAGGTCCGCCCCATTTTCCAGTAGATGAGTGGCAAAGGAATGTCGGAGAGTATGAGGAGTTATCTCCTTTTTTATCCCCGCTTGGCGAGCATACTTTTTCAGGATCTTCCAGAAGCCCTGACGGGTAAGCCTCCTGCCGTGGCAGTTGACGAAGAGAGATTTCTCTTCCGGATTGTTGACCAGTTCTCTCCTGCCGCGGCGGAGGTATTCTCCTACGTAGTAAACGGCCGCCTCTCCAACTGGTACTATCCTCTCCTTGGAGCCTTTACCCATACACCGGACAAACCCCAGGTCCAGGTTTACCTGGTTTATGTCCAGGAAAACCAGTTCTGAAACGCGCAGACCGGTGGCATATAGCAGTTCGAGCATGGCTTTATCCCTGAGACCGACCGGCTGACTACAATCAGGCTGTCTCAACAAAAGACTCACTTCCCCAGGAGATAGGACCTGGGGAAGTTTTCTTGGCCTTTTAGGAGTTTCTAATTCAGCAGTCGGGTCCTCGCCGATAAACCCTTCCTCCAAAAGAAAACGGTAAAAAGACCTCAAGGCAGCCAACCGCCTCGATACAGTAGCAGTAGACATGCCGTTTTTCTGCAGATGGTATAAGTAATTCAGCAATAAACCTCGCGTAGTTTCCTGATAAGAGCGTACACCGGCTTCTTCCAGGTAGTAAACATACTGCTGGAGATCGTTATGGTAAGAAGCCAGGGTATTTTCCGAAAGGCCTCTTTCCACGGCCAGATAATGAAGAAACTCCTCTACCAGAGACTGCATAGAAAACAACCTCCCGTAAGACGGGAAATATCCCCTTGGTAGAGGGTTCAACGCCGGCCAATAAATTCCTGCTGATTAATTTACTTTGGAACTGTCGTTTCCATGATAATATTCTTTCATCTTGTTCACGAACTGTTCCAACCATTCGGGCTCTTCCTGCGGCATGCCTGTGGATGGCTCCACCTTTTCCGGCGGTGCCGCTTGCGGAGCGGTACTGGTATGCCTGGCCGTAAAATAGTCGGTAACTATGTCCACCAGTTGTGGTATGACCAGACCCAGTACCAAAACCAGCACCAGTGCCCGCAAGAGAGTCAAGGCTTTGCGGCGCAGATTAGTAATAGTTATGAGGATCACCCGTGTTCCCCCTTTCAACCTGCTCGCCTAAATCTTGTACTATATTTATGCCGCTACTGTTTTGCTTAGAAGTGTTTTTATCAAAACATCCCCTTCCAAAAACGATTGGTTTCGGCAACAACTACACCGCTAAGCCCCAACAGGCCGATTAAATTAGGTAGAGCCATTAATCCGTTCATAACGTCGGCTACACTCCACACCAGCTCCAGTTTTAGATTGGCTCCCAGCAGGACCGCAAGAACCCAAAGATAGCGATAATATCTGATAACCTTAGCTCCCAAAAGATATTCGATACATTTCTCTCCGTAATAGGCCCAGCCTAAAATGGTTGAAAAAGCAAAAAAGATCAACCCTAAAGCTACTATAAAACCACCCCTTCCGGGAAGCCCCTGGTCAAAAGCCATAGCCGTCAACGGAGCCCCGGTTCCCCCGTTGTGCCATACCCCCGTAGTGATTATAGCTAGGGCGGTAACGGTGCAAATAACAATGGTGTCGAGAAAAGTTCCCGTCATCGCAATAAGGGCCTGACGGGCCGGATAACTGGTTTTGGCGGCGGCATGGGCAATAGGGGCGCTGCCTAGACCGGCTTCATTAGAAAAAACTCCCCGCGAAACTCCCTTGATAATGGCCATTCTAACGCCCGCTCCTGCAAATCCACCCACGGCTGCTGTCCCGGTAAAAGCGTCGCTGACAATAGTTGCCAGGGCGCCGGGAATCTTTGCCGCATTCAGTATGAGAATAGCCATTCCCCCGATAATATAAAAGGCGGCCATGAGAGGAACCAGAAAACTGGTTACCCGGGCGATACTTTTAATACCGCCCAGGATAACCAGAGCGGTTAAAACAGCCAGGAACATTCCGGTAACCAAAGGAGGAATCTTCCAGCTGTCATATACGGCATCGGCTACCGAGTTGGATTGTACGGTATTCCCGATCCCGAAGGCAGCCACGGCTCCGAATATGGCAAAAGAGACGCCTAACCACTTCCATCCTAATCCCTTTTCCAGGTAGTACATGGGGCCGCCGGACATTTCCCCTTTTTCGTCCTGCTCCCGGTATTTAACAGCCAGGACGGCTTCGGAGTACTTGGTTGCCATACCTACCAGGGCGGTAACCCACATCCAGAACACAGCGCCCGGTCCGCCTGCCGCGATCGCAGTGGCAACTCCCGCAATATTGCCGGTACCAACAGTAGCTGAAAGGGCCGTGGTAAGTGCCTGAAAGGGAGTAATGTCCCCTTGGTCTTTCCAATCTCCCCTGGTAAAAACCAGTCTCAAGGCGTGGGGAAGCTTTCGCAAGGAAAGGAAACGAAGGCGTATAGTGAGGAAGAGACCGGTTCCTACCAGTAGTACCAGCATAGGGGGTCCCCAGACATATTGCTCGCTGACAATTTTTACAAAGCCACTGATGTTCATGGATTTCTCTCCACCATTTAAGAGAAAAGTGCTTCCTGCAGGGGGACGTACTCCAGGCCCAGAGCCTGGGCTACGGCAGGATGAGCAATCTTTCCGTTTATGACATTTACCCCCTTGGCGAGCGCCGGGTCTTCCTCTAGAGCTCTTTTCAATCCTTTAACGGAAATATCTACGATATAGGGAAGGGTAACGTTCGTCAGAGCTACAGTAGAAGTCCGGGGAACGGCTCCCGGCAGGTTTGCAACAGCACAATGAACCACTCCATATTTTTCATAAGCCGGATTACTGAAGGTAGTCACCCGGTCTATAGTCTCAATACATCCCCCCTGATCAACAGCCACATCAACAATAACCGCTCCCTTTTTCATGTTTTTAACCATCTCTTCGGTTACAACCCGGGGCGCTTTAGCTCCCGGAATCAGCACCGCACCGATTAAAAGGTCGGCGTAGCTTACAGCAAAACTTAAATTATGGCGGTTGGCAATGATAGTTTTTACCCTCCCCTGGAAAAGGCTGTCCAATTCCTGAAGCCTTTTAGGGTTTATATCTAAAATAGTGACCTGGGCTCCCATACCAAGAGCAACTCTGGCGGCGTTGGTCCCTACGGTACCTCCTCCTATTATAACCACGTCCGCCGGGGCCACTCCGGGAACTCCGCCCAGGAGTACTCCTCTCCCGCCCTGCTCCTTTTCCAGAAGCCGGGCACCCATCTGGACGGCCATACGGCCTGCCACCTGGCTCATTGGTGCCAGCAGAGGTAAAGAACCATCCTCAAGCTGGATAGTTTCATAAGCAATAGCTGTTACTTTCCGTTCCATCAGCACCCTGGTCAGTTCCGGTTCTCGTGCCAGGTGCAGGTAAGTAAAAAGAATTTGCCCCTCCCGTAGAAGCTCATATTCGGAAGGCTGAGGTTCTTTCACTTTTAATATAAGGTCCGCGCCGGCATAGAGCTCATCAGCCGACATCAGTTTGGCTCCCGCCGTCTCGTAGTCCCCGTCGGAAAAACCACTTCCCTCTCCAGCGCCCACCTCTACCAGAATCTCGTTATGACCGTGCCAGCGAAGGGTTTCCACGCCGGCAGGAGTTAAGGCCACCCGGTTTTCGTTCTCCTTTATTTCTTTAGGTACTCCTATAATCATAACCTTCATCCTTTCTCTGACTTAGTATGATTACCGCCCGGGAGAATTATGCTTTAGGCTCTTTTAAAACAAATAGAGACTTATTAGTTTAATACCTGCCGGAGAAATATAGGCTTCGATAAGCCCGGCTAAAAAACCTGCTGAAGTCAATATCAACATCAAACCGGTATACACAGCCAGCCGTCGGGGTAGCCCTACAGTTTCTCGGGCTCTCCTGCCCCGCACCAGAAGTAAAGAAAAAGATAACGCCGTCGTCGCACCCACCAACAGTGAAGGAATAAAAAGTAAATTCTGGGGCAGCAGGGATAATATGGTCAACAATACCCCGGCTACAGCCTGTTCCCGTACCAGGAAGGCCACGGTAAATCCTAAAATAAATCCTCGCATGAATACGGTAAAAAGAATTAGGGGAACGCCTACTACCGTAAGCCCAAGAAACCATATATAAAAAAGGGTTTTCAAATTCATGAGAACGGCCTTCCGGGCAAGGAGGGCGGTATTAACATTCATATCCTTGAAACTCTTGAGAAAACTTTCTACATATTCCCGAAGTTCTCCTTTCTCCACTGGAGCTAAATTGCTTACCGTAAAGGAACCATATACAATTCCCCCTATGAAACAAAGAGTAATTATCCCCATAAGCAGCAAGTTGGCCCGAAAGTGTTCAGCCAACCTACCTCTCAGTTTCCTTATCAATATGGCTCTCCTCCCCCAGCCTGTCTGGTAAATATTTATGCCGGGGAGGAGTTTTTATTACCTCAGGCGTTTCTTGAACCTTCTAGCTGAAGAAAACCTTCCTGTAAAATGGAGCCGGCAATAAACTGGGCCGCCAGTACATCTTCCCAGGAATTACTGCTGGCAGCTACCACCGCAATCCCTTTACCACTCCTGCGGGCCAGTTCAATAGCCCTTCGCGCCCCAGCCAAAGCCGGTTCCACCCCTTTTTTCTTCAACGTACGGGCAACGGTAGCCGTGATTACTTCACCTCCGGCATTGAAAGCCGCATCATATACCACGCCCCCGCTGGCGGTAACTGCCACCACAACTCTTCCGTTAAAGTCTGCCAGCCGGCCCGTGTCCGCACCCAAGTTAGGAATTATGCCCGCGACCACACCGCCAGCCGCTTCTATACCCTCAATAAGGCGGGAAGCGTTTTGCAAACGGGCAGTATCGGTTCCCAAACGAGGCTCGCCAACCACCAGTACCTCAGTGTCATGCTGTCTTGCCAGAGTAGCGGCAGCATAGCCTATTTTTTCGGGAAAAACCGGAACCGGTGCCTCTGCACCGTCAGGACTGGCCCCGAATACGGCCAGCGCTCCGGCATCCAGAACAGTCTCCAAAGTAGTAGACATGTCTATCACATCTACAACCACCACTACCCTGCCCGTACGGGCTGCCTCAACGGCTCCACTGGCGTTGGCCGTTACCCAGAGAGAGGGAGGATTAGCCCGCTCCACCTCCCCGCCCTCCTTTCCTGCTGCGAAGGCAGTCAACCGCCAAAATACCAATTATGGTTTTGGCGTCATTTATCTTTCCCTGCATGACCCAATTTACCGCCTTTCCCAAGGGCAATTTCTCCACTTCCACCAATTCATCGTCATCACGGTGGGGAGGAACCTCCTCCAAATCTTCGGCCAGGAACAAATACATTTTTTCATCACTGAAACCGGGCGTGGTATAAAATTCCATGAGCAGCTTGATCCGGTTCGGTTTCAGCCCGGTTTCCTCCTCTAGTTCCCGCCGAGCACAGGAATGAGGATCTTCCCCTCCTTCCAGCTTTCCCGCCGGTATTTCCAGAGTAGTTTCTTCTACGGGTTTGCGAAACTGCCTCACCATCACTATTTCATCCTTGTCGGTCAATGCCACTACGGCAACCGCTCCCGGATGCTCTACTACCTCTCTTGTTGCTTCCTTCCCATTGGGTAGAATCACCCGATCCACCCGGAGTTTGACCACCCTTCCCTCGAAGATCTTGTTGCTCTCCACCGTCTTCTCATAAAAGTTCTTCATGGGGTCCCCTCCCAGCAAATTTAAATATTTATAAGCGTAAGTTTTCCCCTCCCTGCATAAGTTATAAGAAGGAGCTTCGACGAAAATGCAGGGGGTTGAAACAGTGAAAATGTATGTAACTCGTAACCGGGTATATTGGGTAGGAAAGGTGCGCGATCTTCGTCACACTTTAAAGCAAATTGCTCTCCAATACCAGGACCTAACCCAATTCATTCGAGCTCATCTCCACTAATTGCGTTGCCCGCAATCCCGCCGCCGCCGCTGCCAGGAAAAAATCAGGGTCATCTTCTACGGTCCTTCCCATAGAAGTCACCTTGATCCCGAACCGTTTCAACAACTCTAACCCTTCCCTGCCTCGGACAACGGTAAAACGGTGTTTTAAGTGTAGCTTATTACTCTTAATCTGTTGATCCAGATACTCTCTTTTCCAGTCGTCCATTTCCTCGGGAAGGGGGACTTCTGCCGGTCGCAGGGCAACCCGGGCCAAGGAGACAATGGTATGGTGGCTCAAACCGTAGTGTCGCTTCCTGGGATCGGTAAAACTGATGCGAGGTATAGCCACCGGACTCCCGCCTAGAACAAATGTTGCATTAATTATTTCTCCCTGCTCTATTCCGGTAAACCCCCATCGGGTTCCGGTTCCTACTATTCCCGGCCCCATGGATACGATGATTATGTCAGCTTTCAGCACTCTTTTGGCCGCAATCAGACCGGTGTAAATGTTCACGGCCTCCAAATCACCGCCAAACGCGTGCCCTACGGTTACCGTCCCATCAATGAGTTTATGTTGGGTTAACTGGGCCACCAGTTTGCTGAAGGCCAGCGGCAAAGCTGCCCCGTCAGTCATTACGTAGACCACTTTCAAATTAAAGTTACCGGCAGCCTTTATCGCTGCTGCAGCCGGAGGGAGCATACTGTGCAGAGTACCGATAACCACCGGTGTAGAAAAAAGGCTGTCAAATTCCTCAATCTGTTGCCGGTGGGGGCTTGCCTCTTCCTCCACCGCGAGAACCTTCAACTGCATTGGGGTGTACCGAAGTTTCATAATATGTCCCGGCGAAGACTCCTCCCATTCCCTCCGCGAACAGTTGGCCATGACAAAATGGTAGCCCCCGGTTCCCAGCCCTAACTGAACCGCCGTTATGTTCAGATACACATCGTCACCTTCCGCTACGGGACCGGTGAGGGAATCGTAATTTATAGCCCGCTCCACGCGGTCATCCACCATAACTTTAACCTCGGTGCAACCTTCCCGTTGATCAATAATTTCCAGCACCTTGCCCAGGCGAATACTAATCAACGAACGCCCCTCCGGAAAATGATTTTGCCGAAAAAGTCATCCGGAAAGTAAACGATAATAGTAAAAAACCAATTGACCTGGTAAGACATTTCGCGCCAAAAAAACTGGATTCCTTTAGCCAACTATTCTTTCTCCATTATCGGCGGCCTAAGTTGTCTAATAGGCGCAACCAGCGAACTCTTTCAATCAGGGCAGTGAGGGAGTGTTTTTCGGTGTACCAGTGAAGGCAGACCAGCAAGAACAGCAATATTATTCTGCCGCCCAGAGGAAGGACAGCTGCGGCCGCCAACCCGAGGACCATTCCTAAAGCATTGGAGCCAGTATCACCCAGCATGGCCTTTCCCGTCAAATCGTAATGAAAAAAGGCCAGGGCCGCTCCGCCTACTCCCAAGAGAAACGCCGTAAGAGAATTAATACCGGAAGCCGTGACAAAAATGATGGTTAACAAAAAAAAGAATTTGAGGCTTCTGCCCGGTCGCAAGTCCAGCAAATTGAGCGTATTGGTCAAAAGAGCAACAACTGCAGCACTAAACAAGGCCTGCATCCAATCAGAAAACAACACTTTAGAGGCATAGAAGGCTGTCCCGCCTCCAACCAGAGCTTTGAGCCCACCGGTAGTCAAATGCCGCCTTCGCCACAACTGTCCTAAGTGACCGGCCAGGCCCCGCACTTCCCGATTTCCGGCTACATCGTCCACAAAACCAACCAGTCCAGTTAAGAGGAAAGATACTGCTATCACCATAACAGAATTTTCGGGCTGCCACCATAAGGAAACCAGAAAAAAGGCGCTCATGAAACCCAAAATTATACCCAGCCCACCGGCCGAAGGAATGCTTTCTCCCCGGTAATTATCCGCCAGCAGACCTGTTTCCCGCTCCAAACGAAGAACTGACGGTAAGATCAAGAAGGTAATAATAAACGATAAAACCCCTAGCCAGCCCACACCCAAAAATTCACCTCTTCATTATTTTCTGCAACAACACCCAGGTCACATCCCAAAATTGTTTTCCGCGGTGATAAAATCCCTGCCAATCTCTACCACTTTCTTCATGAAACATCAGAACCTCAACTTCCATTATGCGAGCCCCGAGGCGAGCCGCATCAATAGTCAAACCTACCTCCACTCCAAAGCGCGGGGCCAAAGGCATTACCCTGTCTAACAGACTGCGGGTCAACACTCTTTGCCCGGAAAGGGGAGCAGATACTTCGAAACCGGTCATACACCGGATGCCCCAGCGGGCTAAGCCTCGTACCAGACCAAAGCCGGCCTTCCGGCGAGCGGGTGGTAAGACTCCTATAGTCATATCTGCTTTCCCGGCCACTACCGGTTCCAGAAGTTTGCGAACTTCCCCGGCTGAGTTTCCCAGGTCCGCATCCAGTAAGCCAATTATTTCTCCCCGGGTCAAAGAAAGGCCGTAATTTAACGCCCCTCCCTTACCCCGGTTTCGTTTCAAGGTCACTACCCGGGCACCGGCCCGTTCTGCCCTAAGAGCCGTCTCGTCCCGGGAGGCGTCATCTACGACGAGTACTTCGTATAAATCCGGCAGGTCGCGA
This sequence comes from Calderihabitans maritimus, assembly GCF_002207765.1. Lineage (NCBI taxonomy): Bacteria > Bacillati > Bacillota > Clostridia > Neomoorellales > Calderihabitantaceae > Calderihabitans > Calderihabitans maritimus. The sequence goes on along the minus strand of NZ_BDGJ01000024.1, from coordinate 1,642 downwards.
AGGGCATGGATGGTATCGGCTATTCTCTTCTCTTCATTATAAGCAGGAATTACAATTGAAATACGGTTCATGTACTATCTCCTCCGCCTCATTTTGCGAGGGCAAAAAGAAACCGCAGCTTCAACAAAAGAAGGCGGAGTAATTGGTAAGTCGCAGGTGAGACCATTAAAACTACGGTAAAAGGAATGAGGGCGGCTATTACAATCTCGATCACATAACGAAACTTTAGGGTCTGGCGGTACAACTTGCTGACTCCTTTAGCATCAACCAGAATACTCCCCACTTTCAGGCGGGCCAAAAAAGTGCTGGCCATTCCCTTCCGGCCTTTCTCCAGAAAATCGATAATGTTGGAATGGCTACCTACCGCAACGATTAATTCCGTTCCCATCTCGTAAGCCAGAAGCATGGCTACGTCTTCACTGGTACCGGGAAAGGGAAGCAGGACAAAAGGAAGTCCCAGTTGTTCCAGTCGTTTCCGACCTGGAGCCCGACCGTCGGGATAGGCGTGCACTACCAGCTCAGCACCGCATTTTAACGCCCTATCACTAACACTGTCCATATCTCCGATAATGATATCCGGACGATATCCGAACTCTAAAAGAGCATCTGCGCCGCCGTCCACGCCGATGAGAACGGGCCGCATTTCCTCGATATAAATCTTGATGGCCTGCAGGTCCTCCCGATAGTTTTGACCCCGCACTACGATCAAACTGTGCCTGCGGGCGAAGCTGACTTTCAAGGGAGGAACAGGAAGTCGGCCAGTGATAATATCTAATTCCTTCCAGGCATATTCTAAAGTATTTTGTACAAACTGTTCAATTTCCCGCTGAAAATTTTCTTTTGTATCCTCCAGGCGGTCTCGAATCTTTTGCTCGTCCAACCAGATACCTTCCGCCAGAAAACCATTGGGTCCGTACAGACAGTTCCCCCTGATCTCTACTTCATCCCCTTCCTGCAGTTTTTCCAGCACTTGAGATCCAACTTGATCCAGCAATGGGATGCCTGCCTGTACCAAATTTAGAGGACCCAGGTTGGGATATTTCCCGCTAATAGAAGGGCTGGCGTTGATCACCGCCCTAACCCGAGCCGCTATTAGGGATTCCGCGGCCAGTTCGTCCAAATCCTCATGATCAATAATAGCTATGTCTCCCGGCTGCAACCTCTTAATCAGATTTTTGGTTTTTCTATCCACCCGGGCCCTTCCCTTTAAATACAAGACGGCCACCCCGCAAAAAGCTTTTATCTTTAGTATGGGATTTCCCTTTTCCGCTCATGCCTGAAGGTGACCAGGAAAAATAAAGAAAAAGAGTGGCATTTTGCCACTCATGGTGTCTTGATTGATTATTTGGCAACTCCTATTCATCCGTTCCACCTTTCATAGAAAAATATCTCTGCTCAAGGCTTCCTGCTTCCACGACCGGGTGCTCGTAGACCAGTCCAAAGACTGTTCCGCCGCAGAGCCGGTCTCCACAGGCGTAAATTCCCGCGGAACTCGTGGTACTAAGACTTATGCCGTCTCTAGATAATTAACAAGGTTTTGGGCTGCATTTATGTCCCGGTCATGGTACATACCGCATTCAGGACAGACCCAATATCTTGTTGACAGCTTTATGTCCGGCAGAACATAACCGCATCCGCTGCA
>NZ_BDGJ01000023.1 GCF_002207765.1 Calderihabitans maritimus | reverse complement strand
AATGCAACCCAGTCATTTCAAGGGTTTCCGGTTGTCGGGTCATTGATTTTGAAGATTAACTGTCAAAGATGAGTTATAAGTAACAAAATTTGTTAGTCTATTATACGGTAAGCCTGGCCGGCGCTATCCTTTTTATCCAGCGGCGAAGTAGACAAAACCTCCACTTTTAATTTCCTGGTGCCATAATCAATTAGCAGAATATCGCCCTCTTTAACTGCCGCCCCGGGCTTGGCAACCTTGCCGTTCAGTTGCACCCTGCCGGCAGCGCAAAATTCCTTAGCCAAAGTCCGCCTCTTTATTAGGCGGGAGCATTTAAGAAATTTGTCCAAACGCATATTTTCCTAAAACCTCCTGAAGAAAAAAATCAGGTTCGCTAAATACGAACCCGACTTCCGCACTTTAATTTTCCTATATTTCACTTGGCCACAGCTTCTTTTAAAGCTTTACCAGCCTTAAAGACAGGAACCCGTGTGGCGGGTATTTGAATTTCTTCACCAGTCTGAGGATTGCGGCCGGTACGTGCAGCTCTATCCCTAACTTCGAAGGTACCAAAACCAACCAATTGTACCTTTTCACCTCTGGAGAGCGCTTCTTCGATACTCCCTAAAACTGCATTAACCACTTTTTCTGCATCTTTTTTAGTTAGATCGGTTTTTTCTGCAACGCTGCTGACAAGTTCTGTTTTGTTCAACTCAATCCCTCCTGTAAAAATTAGTTTTCGTTTAGCAATATTCGCCAATTTATAACAATCTCCTGCTTTCAAACCAATATTTTATGGGAATTTTTTGTGCTGAATCCCTGATTTCGCTTGGCTTCTTCCCAAAGGGCATCCATTTCCTCCAGAGTCATGTTCTCAAGCCTTTTCCCTCGCCGGCGGGCTTGTTCCTCCATGTAGGAAAACCGCTGGATGAAACGCTTGGTAGTACTATGCAGAGCTTCCTCAGGATCAACCGCCAAGAAACGGGCGGCGTTAACTACCGCAAATAAGAGATCACCGAGTTCATGATAAATCTTCTTCCGGTCGCCGCTATTTATAGCTTCCTTAAATTCTTCTATTTCTTCCTCAATCTTTTTCCACACCCCTTCTACGTCGGGCCAATCAAAACCCACTTTTGCCGCCTTATTTTGTACCTTCTCTGCCCTTATTAATGCCGGTAATCCTCGGGGAACATTAAGGATAAAATTATTTTTTTCTGGGCCACGTTCTTCCTGTTTGATATTTTCCCAGTTGCGTCTTACTTCATCAGGAGTGTCCGCCTTCACATCTCCAAAAACGTGGGGATGCCGGCGAATCATCTTAGCTACAATTCCTCTGATAACATCATTAATATCAAAAAAATCTCTTTCCGTCGCCAGTTGGGTATGGAAAACTATTTGCAGTAGTAAGTCTCCCAATTCCTCACATAATTTATGCATATTCTCTTCTTCGATAGCCTCTATAACTTCGTAAGTTTCCTCAATTAAATAGCGTTTAAGAGATTCGTGTGTCTGGGCTCGATCCCAGGGACAACCGTCCTCACTACGCAGACGGGCCATAACTTCCACCAAAGAATCTAAGGGATAAACAGTTCTGGGTTTTATTTTTTCCCGAGCAGGGGGAACATACACCGTAGTGAGATAGTCAATCCACGGCAGCCTGTCCAATTCATACAACGGAATCTCCTCTATTTTTTCATCTCCTGGAATCCCCGCTGCCTTAACCACCTTAATCCTGCATTCATCTGAAAATACTTCCATAAGAGTTAGTTTGACCTCTGAGGCTACGTGCCGGCTGTATACCTGAGCAATAAGCAGGCCGCTCGTAGGATCCAGATCTTGCGGTTTCAAAGCCAAGCCGTCTAAAACTTTTATACCTCCTATAGGGTCGATTTTTAGAGCCGAACAAACTGCCTCTACAAAACCCATTGCTGGGGTCACGAACACTTCAATTTTCTTCCGGCGCGCTTCCTGCATGAGGAGTTCGACCGATTTTTCGGCCACGAGAGGATTACCCGGTACGGCATAAACAATCTCGCCTGCCGATACTACCAGGACTCGTTCCAGCAGCAAGGAGACAATAGAAGAATAAATCTCCTCGAAAGTTTTTTTAGTTTCATACAAATAATCGAAAGTGGAAAAAGGAATTCCTTCTTGGCGCAAAAAATTCACCGTAGGATGTTTTTCCGTACGTAGGAAAACTTCGGCGCCGCTTCTTAATATCTTAAGTACTCCTAGCGGAAGCTGTTCAGGTGCTCCCGGTCCCAATCCAACAACTTGGATTACTTTTTTCATTTTTACCTCCTCAAACTACCCGTTCTTAACTTTCGCCCTCATTTTAACAGCAACACCAAAGGTTAGCAAGGGGCATTACATAACAAAAAAAGCGGCGCTAAGCGCCACTGTTTATTGTTCCATTTGTTTGGCCAAAAAGCCTGCTGCCGTTTCCGCCAGTTTCAGTTCCATTTCTCCCATTTTAACGTTAGGATCTCTGGAACATAAGATAACAGCCCCAATGGGATCCCCCTCGGCAATAATGGGTGCTATAACCTCCGCTGTAAACTTACAACTATCCTCTTCGTTTTCGATTAGGCACCCGCGACAATAAGCATGCTCGCCAGGGTCATTAATAATTACCGCTTTACGGTCCTCCATAACTTTTTCAACCGCAGCCCCGATAGGCTTGTTCAAAAACTCTTTTTTCGACGCACCCGCTACAGCAATGATGTTGTCCCGATCAGCTATCAACGCGATATGCCCTATTGCTTCATACAGTGAATCTGCATATTCTTTAGCAAAATCACCTAACTCACCGATAGGAGAGTATTTTTTCAAAATCACTTCTCCTTCACGATCTACAAAAATTTCCAACGGGTCTCCTTCTCGAATCCTTAAGGTTCTGCGTATCTCTTTAGGAATAACTACTCTACCCAGATCATCAATTCGCCGTACGATCCCTGTTGCCTTCATTACCCGTTTTCCCTCCTTCTTAAAAAAACATGAAGTTGAAACGTTTACCTGTTTTTCACTCTTAGTATATAGCGCTTTAAGTGCAATTATTCATTATTTTCCATTGAGCTAACAAAAAAGTTCCTGGTTACATCAGTCTGACCAGGAACTTCTTCGACTTACTCTAAATTTTTCTCTATTTCCGCCTCTTTCTGCAACTTCTCATAAAACTCGTTGAATACTTCATTTTTCTTTTGGGCCAAAAGACGAGTTTCAATATCCCCTTCCAATTCTTCTAAAGTATCTTTCTTATCTTCCAGTTTTATGATGTGATACCCATAGGGGCTCTGCACCGGTTCTTTACTAAAATCTCCTTCCTCGGCTAAAAGGAAAGCCCCTTCCACAAATTCCCTAACCAGCCTAGTATCGTTTCTGGTAAAGTATATATCTATCAAGCCGCCAGCCTCTTTAGATTTCTCATCTTCAGACTTGCTCTTGGCCAGTTCTGCAAAATCAGCTCCGTTATTGAGTTCCTCAATAATTTCCTTGGCTTTCTCTTCGGCCTTGGCCAGTTCTTCTTCGCTAACCTGTCCCTCTTGAGCCTTAATTAAAATATGGCTGACTTTGACAGAAACCAAATCTTCTTTATTCTTTTCAAAATAATCTTTGACTTCTTCCTCACTCACACTTACGTCTCCAGTAACAGCCTTATACAGGGCATCTTCTGTCAACTGGAACAGAATATAGTGTCTCAGATCTTCTTCCGTTAAGTTCTGTTGCGCCAAAAGCTGCTGGAACATCTCTTCGCTGGGAAACTGGCTCTTAATCTTGGCCAAATGCTCGTCTATTTGCGACGTCTCTATATTTATCCCCTGCTTTTTGGCTTCTTGAAAAATCAATAACTCCTGAATCAGTTGGTCCAGCGCCTGCTTTTCTAATGCTGCTATAAATTTTTCGCCCGCTTCACCTTCTAAACTGGCCCCCTGATGTCCAGACATGCCCTTGAGCTTTTCTACCCGTTCGTCCAGCTCATCCCGGGTGATCTGTTCCCCGTTAACAGTAGCAACAACATTGCTTTTGCCGCATCCGCTAACCGCGAAGATAACAACCATTATTAAAGCGCCAATCAAAAGTATTCTTCTGTGCACTCTCTCCCAACCTTCCTATCCTAAAATTAGTTAATTTTAGTTAATTATATCAGCTTGTTCTTCCGGGTGCAAGCTATTTAGGGTATATAACAATTTGGAAAGAGTCTTTAAAATTTCCTGCTGGTTAAGGTTGGCTAATCGCAACCTGATAGAAAGTCCACCCGCACTGGAAAAGCTGAGCTGACCCGGGAAAAATCCGGCCAACTCCATCAACTTTGGTCCTTTAAGATAAGTTTCACCCGCAAAATTTATAATCACCGACTTCCCTTGCTGTACCACCTTTTCTATCCCGATTTTACGAGCCAAAGCCTTGATCCGGGTAATGGTCAAAAGATTCTCAACCACCGGAGGCCAGTTTCCGTAACGGTCTTTAAGGTCTTGGGCAATCTCCTCCACCTCAACCGGTTCTTGTACCATAGTCAACCGGCGGTAAAATTCCATCTTCACCCCCGTGTCTTCAATATATTCATTGGGAATATAGGCATTCACATTCAACTCAATGGACGGATCTGTTTTCTTCTCTTCAACTACTTCAACGCCTTTTAGTTTCCGGACCGCCTCCTCCAGAAGCTGCATGTAAAGGTCAAATCCTACTGCCAGCAGGTGTCCGTGCTGTTCAGGCCCCAGGATATTCCCCGCCCCCCTAATTTCCAAGTCCCGCAACGCCAGCTTAAGACCTGCTCCAAACTCTGTAAACTCCCGAATTGCATTCAATCGCTTTTCTGCGTCGCTATTTAGTATTTTATCTTTGCGATAAGTAAAATAGGCAAAAGCCAAGCGGTTGGTTCTCCCCACCCTTCCTCTTAGCTGATAAAGCTGGGCAAGCCCAAAACGATCAGCTTCATCTACGATGAGAGTATTTACATTGCCTATATCCAGGCCGTTTTCTATAATAGTTGTGCAAACCAAAACATCATATTTCCCCTCCATAAATTCCATCATAATCTCCTCTAAATTGTCTTCTTTCATCTGCCCATGAGCTATAGCTATACGCGCTTCCGGTACCAATTTTTGCAAATTTTCAGCCACTTGCTCTATATCCGACACCCGGTTATGCACAAAATAAACCTGGCCTTTTCTCTCCAACTCCCGCCGAATAGCATTCTGAATTAATTGAGGGGTATATTCAACTACATACGTTTGTACCGGGTAACGGTCTTCCGGAGGTGTTTCTATAACGCTCATGTCCCGCACGCCGGCCAACGACATATGGAGCGTTCGCGGAATAGGTGTCGCCGATAAAGTTAAGACATCTACATTCTGGCGTAACTTTTTAAGTTTTTCTTTATGGGCAACACCAAACCGCTGTTCCTCATCAATTATCAACAATCCTAAATCTTTAAACGTCACATCCTCTGATAAAAGCCGGTGAGTGCCAATTACAATATCTACTAATCCCTGTCTAAGCTCCTTGATCGTTTTTCGCTGCTCTTTAGGAGTCCGGAAACGACTCAAGACCGCAATATTCACGGGGTATGAAGAAAATCGTTCTTTAAAGGTATAATAATGCTGTTGAGCTAAAATGGTAGTAGGTACCAAAACAGCAACTTGTTTTCCATCTAAAACAGCTTTAAAAGCTGCTCGCATTGCCACTTCCGTTTTCCCATAACCTACATCTCCGCATAACAGCCGGTCCATAGGCTTCGGTTGCATCATATCTCTTTTTACTTCTTCAATGGCCCGTAATTGATCCGGCGTTTCTTGATAAGGAAAAGCTTCTTCAAACTCTTTCTGCCAGACCGAATCGGGTGAAAAAGCATATCCTTCCACCGTTTGCCGGGCGGCGTATAATTCCAGCAATTCGCGGGCCATATCCTCTACTGATCTTTTGACCTTGCTTTTTACTTTAGTCCAGTCATTACCACCTAAACGATTCAGCCGGGGTACGTGTCCTTCGGCACCCGAGTATTTGTGTATTAATTTGGCCTGGTCTGTCGGCACGTACAGACGGTCATCCCCAGCATACTGTAAAACAAAATAATCTTTAACAACGCCACCAACCTTCACCTGCTGGATACCTAGGTAGCGGGCAATGCCATGCTGTACGTGGACCACGTAATCTCCCTCTTTTAGGGTAGTCAGTGAAATACCGTCGACAGCGCCCTTTTTATAGGTTCTACGAGCAGCAGGCCGTTTCTGTTGGCCAAACAATTCGGCATCAGTCAGAACCACAAGCTTCAGGTGGGGTAGTTCGAATCCTGCGCTGAGGACCCCTGAACAGATTAGTACCTTCCTCTCTACAGGAATCATTACCCCTTCTGACGGCTTAAGAGCCTCTATATCTTGTTCCCATAGATATTCCCGAAGTTTTTCCTGCCGGCTGTCTCCAGAGGTCAAAAAGACCATCCGGTACCCCCGGTTGCGCCAGCTTTTCAATTCTTCTACCAGCAGAGAAACTTTGCCGGAAAAAGACGGAACGGACTTAGCCGAAACCGTAAAGGTCTGCTTTACGCCGCCTGTCCTTACATTTTGAGGAAGTAGTGAAAAATAAATTTGCGGATATCGTTCCACTATATCCATTAACCGCCGGTATTCGACATAATTCCGGGTTTGGGAAGGAAGAAGCTCTCCTTCCTCCATGAGATCCGCATAAACAGAGGCTCTTTCCAAATCCAAACGTTTCATGGTTTCTTCCAATCGCAAGACTTCATCTATGACTATTAAGGGTTCACGCGGGAAATACTGGAACAATAGTTCTTCCGAATAGAAAAAACTGATTAATTGTTCCATGCTTTCTTCCCAAACCCCGTTCTTAAGCTTTTCCAGCAAATTGCGGATCTTTTCCTGCAACCTGGCTGCCGACTTGCCTTTTCCCAGCTTCATCAACTTTTGCACTGATTCTTCCAACTCTTTCTCAATCACGGGCACCGAACGCTCGACGGCTTCCGGCAGCAATATAAACTCTCGGGCAGGAGAGATAGTTATTTCCTCTACCGAAATATTGGATCGCTGGGTATCAACATCAAACAGTCGTAAAGAATCAATAGTGTCGCCAAAAAACTCAATACGTACCGGTTGCTTCGAAGTCGGGCTGAAAACATCGACAATGCCTCCCCGCACCGAAAACTGGCCTGGCACCTCTACCGGATCAACCCGCTCGTAACCCAGCTGGACCAAAGTTTCAACTAGCTCAGTAAGATCTAATGTTTCTCCCAACCTTAAAGAAATCAAGCTCTGGGCAAAAATATTCTTCGGCACCAACCGCGTGGAAAGCGCGCTGGCGGGGACAACTACGCACTTGGTTGCGCCACAAACTATTTTCTGCAATACTGTCAACCGCTGGATCAGCAAATCCTGGCTATAGGCGTAAACTTCATAGGGCAAGATTTCCCGCGGTGGGAAATAGCTTACCTCTTCCTCAGATATGAACAAGGATAAGTCTGAAACCCACCTTTTAGCAGTATCCTCGTCCGGAGTTATAACCAAGACCGGCAGGGACAGGTTGTTAATCATAGTCGCCAGAAAATAGACTTTTGCCGAATCCGGCAATCCATAGACCACTTGGGGGGAAACCCCTTTACGGATAGTGCTTAGTAAAACCTGGAATTCCTTATCCTTTTGTAGCAACTGAATTAGCCCTTGCAGGAGCACCCTTTTCACCCCATGCTTGTTGTAAAATTACTGTTCCAAAGCCAAATAATGGACGCCCCAGGGGGGACCCCCATTTCGCTTAAACAACACTCTTCATTATATTTCAAAAACTCGCCTCCCATCAAGCTATTCACGATGTTAGCCGAAACACTCCCCCGTTCCAAAGAAGGTGCACAAACACTGCCGCAAAAATTCCCACTAATAGATAGCCAGTCTTTTCTTTGGCCATCCATGTAATAGCTCCAAATAACACGTGGGCTAGGAAACTGCCTACGGCTGCCACTCGGTTACCGGTTCTTCCCGCATGCAAGTCGTATAAAGCTTCAACCGCTCCAAAAACCGCATGGGTCAGAACCAGAGAAGCTCCCAACAGCCAGGCTATCGAGGACTTAAGAGTTTCTTCAATCACCGGAATGAATATTTCCACCGCTTTTTTACCTTGCAGTTGAAACAAAGCGTTATTTGCCGCCCAACCCAATACTGCCGCCAGTAAACCGGCTATAATAAACATACTCTTCTGTCTCCTTATGATTTACCTGTTTTATACTATTTCCACTTTCCAAAAATCTATAATTTTATGCTTTTCTATGGTTATAAAGGCTCATCGCTTTTTCCAGGTCGCCTTCGGTGATTAAGAATTTCAAAGCTTCTACTGCCACGGGCAAAACCTCCCGCATAACCGACCATTCTCCTTCGGGGAAAGGGCTTAAAACGTAGTCTACAACGCTTTTCGTATCCTCCGGTCGTCCAATACCAATTCGCAATCGCGGAATTTCATCCGTACCTAAGGCTCTAATTACGGAGGCCATGCCTTTATGCCCCCCGGCGCTTCCCTTCCCTCTTATGCGTAACTGCCCCACTTCCAAATCCAAATCATCATAAACTACAACTACTTGCGAAGGCTCAAGGCAGTAAGCCTGGACGAGAGGGCCCACTGCTTCCCCGCTCAGGTTCATAAACGTTTGTGGTTTAGCCAGCACAACCTTCTCTGTCCCTAGAAAAACTTCACCCACCAGGGCATTAAATTTTTTTTGCTTAATTTTAGCTCCTATTTCTTCCGCCAGTAAATCCACCACCATAAAACCGACGTTATGCCTAGTTGTTTCATATTCGACACCCGGGTTGCCCAAGCCGACTATCAGCTTCATCCATCTCCACCCCTACTCTTTCATCTCTCCAAAAGTACAAAAACTCCCGGCGAGCCGGGAGCTTCATTTTTATTCTTCCGCAGGTGACGCTGCTTCGGTAGCTTCTTCGGCTTCCTTATCTTCTTCTGTCTCCAGTCGCGGTGCTACTACCGTTGCAATAATGGAGTCAGGTTCTGAGAGTATCTCTATATCATCATCCAGTTTCAAATCGGCAACACTCAAGCTATCGCCAATATCCAAGTTGCTGACATCTACCTCAATCGCCTCGGGTATCTGCGTCGGTAAACATCTTATTTCCAGTTCGCTGATACCGTGTTGCAATATGCCTCCCTTGCTTACTCCAACTGCTTCTCCCACAAGGTGAATAGGAACCTCTACCTCTAGTTTTTCCTGCAAAGAAATTTGATAGAAATCTACGTGAAGCAGATCTCCGCGAAGAGGGTGTCGCTGGATTTCGCGGATAAGAGTGTCATATTCTCCGCTTTGGTCACCATCGTTTACCTTCAGCTTTACCAAAACGCTCCGACCAAAATCGCTGAGCAACTTCTCCATATCGCGCTCGCCAACCTGAATCGGGATGTTACCTATCTTTTTTCCATAGAGAACAGCGGGAATAAATTTAGCACGGCGCAGCCTTTTAGCAAAGCCCTTGCCTTTTCCTTCCCTAATTTTCGCTTCTAACTGAACTGCTTCCATTAACACCTCACCCCTCGTCCGCATATTATAACCTAATTTTAGCATAACCAGTTAAATATGTGAATAATTATAACTAGGTCAACCATTTAGGATGGTGAATGCAGATGCGTAAATACCGCAAACAGTTAATATCTCTGCCCATTATCAGCATCAAAGAAGGGGAACAGATAGGAAAAGTTCGTGATGTCATCGTAGATCCCAAAGCCATGGCCATCAGTGCCCTGCTGGTAGAACAAAAAGGCAGGTTCAAAGAGCATAAGTTAATTCCTTTTAACAAAATACACGGAATTGGCGATCATGCTATTACCGTTGAAGAGAAAAACGTCATCGTTAGAGCAGCCCTGTACCCGGAATTGTACAAACTTCTGAAGCATCCTACACCGATAGGAGCAAAAGTTATATCCGAAAAAGGAAAAGTTTTCGGGGTAGTTAACGAGTTTACCTGCCACCCAGATACAGGCCAAATAGAAACTCTGGAGATCAGCGGGAGTCTTATCAGTAATTGGCTTAAGGGAAAGGCCTATCTTAGCCGAAACCACGTCCTTACTATGGGTAAAAACGCCGTAGTCGTAGCGGAAGAAGCCGCCACTCACCTCCAAAAAAGCGAAGGCTCCTGGCAGGAAAAGGTCAAAGCTTTTCGAGAAACCGGTACCAAGGTATGGGATACTACCGTACAAAATACCAAAAAATGGGGTCACATGTTAAGCAAATCTCTAGAAAAACTGGCCGCTGAAGAAGAGGAAATAACCAACTCCGTCTATCCGCTGACTGCCAGGAAAAATTCACTGCCCGAAGACGAGGAAGCCAGAACAACCAAGGAAGACCAGCCTGTCTAATCAAACAATTTGCTTACCGACAAATCTTCGTGAATGCGAATTATGGCTTCTCCCAGTAAAGGAGCAACCGACAGGCATTTTATTTTCGGTATCTGTTTTTCCGGCGGCAGTGGAATAGTATTGGTAACTACGACCTCAGATATTACCGACTTTTCCAGTCTTTCGATGGCCGGTCCCGAAAGAACCGGGTGGGTACAGCAGGCAAAAATCTCTTTGGCTCCCCGCTCCTTCAGAGCTTCGGCTCCCTGCGTGATAGTACCCGCCGTATCAATTATATCATCGGTCATAATTACGTTTTTCCCTTTAACGTTACCGATAATATTCATTATTTCCGCCACATTGGGGGCAGGACGCCTCTTATCGATAATAGCTATCTCCGCTCCCAGGCGTTCCGCCAAAGACCGGGCACGAGTAACCCCGCCTAAATCCGGCGACACCACAACTACGTCATCCAGCTTTTTATTCGCGTAGTATTCAGCCAAGATAGGTACACCCGGAAGATGGTCGAATGGAATGTCAAAGAAACCCTGAATAGCGCTGGCGTGCAGATCCATCGCCACTATCCTCCGGGCACCTGCCGCGGTGATAAGGTTGGCTACCAGCTTGGCTGAAATCGGATCCCGCGCCCTTGTTTTTCTTTCCTGACGGGCATAACCGTAATACGGAATAACAGCCGTAATGCGCCGCGCCGAAGCCCGCCGCAATGCATCAATCATAATGAGAAGCTCCATAATATTCTCATTGACCGGATGGCAGGTAGGCTGAATTACAAAAACGTCTGCGCCCCTGACACTCTCATCGATGGCAATACTGATCTCTCCATCGCTGAAACGGGTTACCTTGGCCGCTCCTAGATTCAATCCTAAATATTCGGCTATTTCCTGGGCCAGGCCGGGATTAGCATTTGCCGTAAAAATTTTCAATTTGCCGCTAAACAAACCCATCTCAAGGATGTACCTCCTGTATAAAAAATCCCTTTATGATTTCGAGCTATTGACCCATTTTCCTTCCTGGCCAGGAAAAAACCATTATTTTCTGTCATTGTTCTTGCTTTTTCCCCTTTTTTTCCTGGCATACCCCTTCAAATTGATCTGCTTGCCCCGACATATAGCCAGATCACCAGCGGGCACGTCTCTAGTTATAGTTGACCCTGCTCCAACCATGGCATCCTCCCCAACCTCGACCGGCGCTACCAGATTGGTATTGCTGCCGATAAATGCTCCATCACCGATCTTAGTAGGCCATTTTTTCTCTCCATCATAGTTACAGGTAATTGTTCCGGCACCTATGTTCACTCCTGTTCCAATAGTTGCGTCCCCGATGTAAGACAGGTGTGGTACTTTGCTGCCCGCTCCAATGCGCGAATTCTTAACCTCCACAAAATCGCCTATCTTAACGTTAGGCGCCAACACGGTGCCCGGCCGCAAATAAGCATAGGGGCCAACGGAGCAACCGTCTCCAATTTCACTTTCCGTAACCACTGAATACTGAAGAGAAACATTGTCGCCTACCCGGCTGTCTCTGACCGTAACCCCCGGTCCAATCGTACAACCACTCCCGATATAAGTATTCCCCTGAATAAAGGTAAAGGGTAGAATAACCGTATCCTGGCCTATCTCCACCCCGGCGTCAATAAAAGTGCTGTCGGGGTCCAATATGGTTACACCTGCTTCCATCAAGGCGCAGTTAATCCTTTTGCGGAGAATCTTTTCCGCTTCAGCCAGTTGAACGCGGTTGTTTATGCCTAAGGTTTCTTCCGCCGATCCCTGAACGGCCTCTACCGTCAACCCTCGCCGGATTAAAATGTCTATGGTATCGGTCAGATAATACTCACCCTGCGCGTTATCCGGACGAATCTCTTCCAACGCTGATAAAAGTTCTTCCTGGCGGAAACAGTAAGTGCCTGTATTGATCTCCCTGATTTCCCTTTCTTCTGGGGTAGCATCCTTTTCCTCAACTATCCTAATCACTTTCCCATCCGGCCCGCGAACAATTCGCCCGTATCCGGTAGGATCAGGCAAGATCGAAGTCAAAATTGTAACCGCGGCCCGGTTTTCCTGATGCCTCTCGATAAGCTCCTTGAGAGTCTGGGCAGTGAGGAGAGGAGTATCCCCGCATACCACCAGGACGTCCTCTCCGTCACCGGGAAGTAAAGCCTTGGCCTGCATTACTGCATGCCCCGTCCCCAACTGCTCCCGCTGGTAAGCAACTTCCACATCCCGAGCAACTTTTTCTTTCACCAATTCAGCCTCATGCCCCAAAACCAGGATAATGTTTTTCACTCCGGCACCCCGGAGGGCCTCAAGCACATGCTCTACCATGTACTTTCCAGCCACCTTGTGGAGCACCTTAGGTAACCGGGAACGCATCCGCTTTCCCTTACCTGCCGCCAAAACCACTGCTGAAACCATATTCTCCCAAGGCCCCCTCAGGAACAGTTTTCTGTACAAAATATTATATTTTCTCCTTCACCGTATATAATCCCTTTTCAGAGTTTTTATTTAAGCAAAAAGCAAAGGAGCCGGAGCTCCTCTTCACAAATATGAGGCTGAGACACTTCAGAAATTAATGGTTCCTTAAATAGCTTCTTTATAAGCCTTAAGGACCGCCTCTTGAATAAGTTCCCGGGTACTAGAATTGATCGGATGCGCTATGTCCCGGAATTCACCGGCAGGAGTTCTCCGGCTGGGCATAGCCACAAATAACCCCTTCGGACCCTCAACTACTTTAACGTCATGGACCACAAACTCGTTGTCAAAAGTTACCGATACAATTGCCCTCATTTTTCCTTCAGGGTTTATCTTCCGGATACGAACATCGGTGATTTGCAACTTTTCCTCACCACCCTTCTTCCAGGCTAGCCAACGGCTGACAAATGCCCTATTCGCTCTTCTTATATAAAATCCTGCCAGTTTTCTTAAATTTTAACACATATTTTGCCAAATTATTCATTTGTTGAAAATTTTAAGGTAACTCTTTAACCTTATATCCTTTCTCCTGAAGAGCTTTAATTATCTGGGCAATGTGCTCCGTATCCTTAGTTTCCAAACGCAGCGTCACCTCTGCCCGGGTGAGGGGAACAGCCGGTTTGATCCGGTCGTGAGTGACTGAAATAACATTCGCCCTGGTAGAAGCAACCACCGATAGCAGTTTTTGCAGTGCGCCCGGGCGGTCTTCCAACCAGGTACGCAGTTGAGCCAATCGCCCCGTTTTAACCAAGCCCCGTTCAATAATTTTAGAAACCATATTTACGTCAATATTCCCGCCACTGATTATTACCACCACATTTTTCCTTTTCGGTCTTACCTTTCCGGCCAACATAGCCGCTAAAGCCGCTGCGCCCGCCCCTTCCACAATTAACTTCGACCGCTCCATCAGCATGAGGATGGTCTGGGCTATCATCTCGTCCTCCACCGCTACTATATCATCAACCAGCCGCTCAATTAGCGGTAGCGTTATTTCTCCCGGCCTCTTAACCGCTATACCATCCGCAATAGTTCCTACCGTATCCTCTGTTGAAAACTTCCCTTCTTTCCACCGGGCAAAAACGGGAGCAACCCTTGCAGCCTGCACTCCAAAAACTTCAACTTCGGGCCGGAGACTCTTAACTGCCGTTGCAATTCCCGCAATAAGTCCTCCCCCTCCTACTGGAACTACTAACGCATCCAGATCAGGTAACTGCTCCACAATTTCCAACCCCACCGTACCCTGGCCGGCTATGACCGCCGGGTCATCAAAAGCATGAATAAATACTGCTCCTGTTTTATCTTGAATGCTTCTGGCCTCCAGATAAGCTTCATCGTAATTCTCTCCCGCCAATACAACTCTAGCCCCGTAGTCCCTGGTCGCCATTATTTTGGACAAAGGAGCCCACTGGGGCATAACTACGGTTGAGGGAATGCCGGCCCTGGAGGCGGCAAAGGCCACGCCTTGCGCATGGTTTCCCGCCGAAGCCGCTACCACGCCCTTCTTTTTCTCCTCCGGAGATAACATTTGAATCTTATTGTAAGCCCCCCGAATTTTAAAAGAGCCAGTTTTCTGCAAATTTTCCGCTTTCAAAAATACATTGTATCCGGTCAACTTGCTGAACGTAGCCGAAAAATCCAGCGGAGTACGGTGTATAACCGGCTTTAATTCCTCTAAAGCTTTGTGAATATGGTGCAAACTTACTATTTCCAGCTCACCCATCAATTTCCACCCCAAACAACGTTCCTAAAATTATTGTAAACAAAATCAAGCAATTCCAGTGGATCCTCGTGAGCGGCTTTTTGCCTGGTATCATTGTTGTGGTACACCACATTGTAAATATTAACTCCTACCCAATCCACATAATCATCGCCAGGATAGTAATCCAGTATATTAGACTGCGGAAACGTAAACACCGTCCATACCATAATTACATTAGGCGCTTCTTCTTCCATCACATCATGAACTAATCTCCATTTTTCAACATACTTTTCAGGATCACCCGTATAGGCCGTCCATGCCCCATTCATTTCAGATGCAAATCTCAGAAAAACAGGTACTTCAGTTTCACGTAACCTCCTGGCGAAAGTTCTCAAATACTCGTCGTCTTTAACAACATCCAAGCCATCATTGGGCTCCCATGCTATATGAGGTATGGCCCCAACAGACTTCACTTCTTCAATCCACTTCTCAGGAAACGGCTGCCCATACCCTACATAATAAAAAAATGAAGCATGCTTCTTGCCGGTCAATTCATTAATTAAATTTGGCCATATCACCATTAATAACTGCATCTTGAAAAACGTAGGCTCCCAGATATATTCCTTCAACCGGCTCGTATTTCGCCAACCGATAATCATCTTTTTGTATCAGTAGTTTAACATCGCTTGCATAAACAGTCATCAAACGGCCAAATAGAAAACTGAAAGTTAAAAACAAAAGAACTATAACCCTAATTCGAAACATGCCGCATACCCTTCCCGCTACCACCTTAATATCACGGAGGAACCAATAGAGGGATGACTGACGGAAAAGATTTCTCACCAGCAGATGTAGTCGATAGAACAGGATTTCCCCATTTCCTAAAAAAATCGTCCCCTGCCTCTGGGGCTGAGACGATTTCGGTCATCACATTGATTTACAATTTAATTAGTATTATTGTGTTTGTTTTCAAGAAATCAAAACTTTTCTCACCAGCTCCAGGTCGCTGGGCTTGTCTACGTCGATGCCTACTTCGGGATAAGAAGAGATAACGCCGACGCCTTTTATACCCAATAATTTAGAAAAATGTTCTTCGGCATCTTTGATTGACAAGCGCTTGAGCAAAAACTTCAATACAAATCCGGGACCTATTAACCGGCATAAGGCGAGTGGTTTTTTTCGTAAACTAACTATCTCCTCCGCCTTCGCGGAGCAAGGCTCTATGATCCGGGAGTTAACGAGGAAGAGGTTGCCTCCCGTGAATGTTCCTTCTTTCAATTTCACATAAGTTCGCTTAACGCCAGGAAACTGTTTTTCGTTACTTTCCTTGGCCACAATCGGGTAATAAAGGTCGGCTCCCGGTCTCTTTTCACAAAGGGACAGGAAGTCATCTATAGCTTCCGCCGTTATCAGGGGAATGTCACAGGTGGCTACCAGTACCATCCCCTCGGCATTCAAAGCTCTTACGCCCTTCTTTAAAGTTTCGACAGCTGTTTTACCGGGAGAAACTACGGTGATATCCGGCTCCTCTTTATAAAGCTCAGTCAGCTCGACCACCGGTCCTACTACTATAATCCTTCCTATTTTAGAAGATTTTTTAAGCGCAGCCACCACGTAATCAACCATGAAGCGATTACCAATTTCTATTAACGCTTCACTTTCCGTTTCGCTGCACTCGGCCAGTTTACTACCTCCAATATTTCCGGCCAGAACAACGGCATCTATCTTCATACTCCCATGCCTCGCTTTAACTAAAATTATTCAGTTATAGAATTTCTTTCTCGGGAAATATTTCCTTCCCGGAGGGCCTCCAACATGCTGTTTTCCGCGTTTTCAATATGCTCTGCGGCAAGGGCCTGAGCTAAGGCGACATTTCTTTCCGATAGGGCCTCTACTATCTTTTTATGCTCCTCCAAAGTCTCTTTCATACGTCCGGGAAAGGCTAACGAAGTGGAGCGAAATCTCTGTATTTGTTCTCGCAAATTGCTTATTATCTGTACCAGGCGCTCATTGCGACTGGCTTTATAAAGGATATCATGAAACCGGGTATCTATTTCTATCAATTTTTCCAAGTCATTACTTTCTGTACATTCAGCAACCTGCACCAAAAGGCGTTCCAGTTCCTCCAGTTCTTCCTCCGTAATCCTTTCGGCCGCGAGACCGGCGGCTAGAGATTCTAAAGCCGCTCTGATCTCAAAGACATCGGCTATATCTTTGATAGAAATCCCGGCCACATAGGCACCCTTCCGCGGTACCATCACCACAAAGCCTTCCAGTTCCAGTTTGCGAATAGCCTCCCGCACCGGAGTCCGGCTGACACCCATTTCTTCCGCCAACTGGACTTCCATTAGCCTTTCTCCCGGTTTTAAGGTGCCGTTAATAATGGCTTCTCTTAAGGTTTCGAATACAATTTCCCTCAGTGGTTTGTAGTTTTCCAACTTGATGGGTGACAACCTTTTAGTCACTCTTTTTCCCCCTCTACCAGTATAATTCCTTCTCCCTCAGCGGGTTCGAGTCAAAAACACTTCCGGGTATTCTTCCTTTAGCAAAACATATGCCTGCTCTGCTTCCTTTTGCCCGCCAAAAACCCCCATAACTGTAGGTCCGCTGCCACACATAACCGCCCGCATGGCTCCCAGCGAAAGCATTCTGTCTTTGATCCGGGCAACCTCGGGATAATGCTCCAGGGTTACAGTTTCCAATACATTAACCATGTTGGCCACCAGCAGTTCCATATCTTCTCGGGCAAGCGCTTCCACAGCCGCAGCGTTATCCGGCCGTTCAGTTACCTTATTTTTATCAAACCGGCGATAGACTTCAGCTGTAGAAACCCCAAATTCCGGCTTGGCCAGCACCAGCCAAAGGGTCGGCGCCTTGGGAAGAATAGTTAGCTTTTCTCCAATGCCTTCCACAAGGGCCGTTCCCCCTAGTATACAAAAAGGTACATCGGCCCCCAACTGTTTTCCCAGACAGATCAATTCTCCCGGCGTTAGCCCTAGTCCAAGTAGATAATTAATACCTATCAAGGTGGCCGCCGCGTCGGCACTGCCACCGCCCAGGCCGGCAGCCACGGGAATATTTTTTTCAATGTAGATATGAATTCCTTCCGTAAACCCCGTGCGTTCCTTCAGCAAAAGGGCTGCTCTATAGGCCAGATTATCATAATCCGCGGGAATGGCAGCGGTGTTGCTATCAATGGTAATACCCTTTCCGGAACGGGAGACCGTTACTAAATCCCGCAGGTTGATGCTTTGGAGTATCATCGATACTTCATGGTAATTGTCTTCTCTTTTGCCCAAAACGTCTAGCGTTAAGTTAATTTTAGCATAGGCAGGAACAGTTAAACCAGTCAAGAAATATGCTCTCCTTCCAAGCAACAGGTACTCAGAACATATTAATATAATATAGATATATTACATAAAGCAGCAAAAAATCCTTTTTGTTCACCCGGCCAGAATTCAACCTCGACTGGCCAACAGGAGGGAGTAAAAATGGAGGACCTTCTGGTTAACCTGGCCCAGAGAAGGCTCTATTTTTGCCGCCACGGACAGTTAGTAAAAAGTTATCCGGTAGCGATAGGTAAGCCGCAAACTCCCACCCCAACGGGAAAGTACACCATAACCAGAAAAATAATCAACCCCGGTGGAATTTTAGGCACCCGATGGTTAGAGCTCAGCATCCCGAACGGCCCCTACGGGATCCATGGCACCCCTCATCCCTGGACTATAGGGACTGCAGCTTCCAATGGCTGCATTCGCATGTATAACAAAGATATTGAAGAATTGTTTCCCCTGGTCAAAATAGGTACGCCGGTAACAATTATCACCGGCAAGGAAAGACCTGTCGACTCTACTTCCTCTGCTTATTTCAACTATACCGTACGCCCGGGAGATTCCTTGTGGAAAATAGCACGCAAATTCAATCTCCGTGTAGAAGAACTTCGCGCTGCCAATTCTTTAACCCATGATTTAATCTACCCGGGACAAATTTTACGCATACCACGAACTGACAAGAGTAGACATGTTGCACAATTGTAGTACAAGCAGTACAATTATAAAGAGTTACTGTTACTGTCTATTTTTCCACCATCAGGGGGGCAACCATGTTCGGGTCCCGTATCGTTTTGGCCGACGCCGATCCCGCCTTTCGCAAGAATTTAAAAGAGATGCTTACTAAAGCCGGCTATATAATTGTAGCTGAAGCAGGAGACGGTCTTAGTGCCCTGAAAGCCATCAAAAGCATGCATCCCGACCTGGCTATACTGGATGCGCGCCTTCCAGTTAAAGACGGGCTTGAAGTAGCTAAAATTATTGAGGAGGACCGGGTAGCACCGGTCCTCCTCTTAACAGCATATAATCATAAGGATATTGTACAACAGGCTAAAGACTCTTGGGTTTTTGCCTATCTGGTAAAGCCGGTTAACGAAGCCAATCTGTTTCCTGCCATTGAAATCGCTATTGCCAATTATAGAAGAATGTTGTCTTTAGAAAGAGAAATCCACCGGTTGAAAGAAACTCTGGAAACCAGAAAGCTTGTAGAACGGGCTAAGGGCATCCTGATGGAGGTTTTAGATTTGTCTGAAGCGGAAGCCTTTAAGAAAATCCAAAAAGAAAGTATGAACAAACGCACTTCCATGCGGCAGATTGCTCAATCCATAATTGTAGCTTATGAAAAAGGTAGGGTTGTTAGATCCAAAGAGTAGAAACCAGCTGAATAAGTATACAATATTCTTTTAACATAATTATTGAACTAGTTCTAAATTTTTTTATAATAATAATTGTGATTATTGGGCAACGACGCCCTCAATCTTCACCTTAGGGGATTGAGTGCGTCTTTTTCTTTTTGGGAAAGGGGGCATGATAAACTAGAAGCGGTAATTGTTGGTCGGTTCGGCGGGTTAAACTAAAACCAGAGGAATTATATGAGTAATGCAAGAGAAAAGAATGTAGGAGGATGGTAGAAAATGACTTTTAGTAAATTAAATCGGACGGATGCTACATTGAGCAAGAGCAGGACTCCCAATTCGGTTTCACCTTTCAGCGGTCTTTGCGCTACCTGCTTGGATGGCTGCACCGGGACCTGCGAAGTAGGAAAGTCTGCTTTCCGCGGCAAAGAAATGCTTTATCCTCAGCCTTTCGGCACCACTACTTCGGCCTCGGAGAAAGATTATCCCATTGATTTTTCTCATTTTAACATTATGGGTACGGCCGTAGGAGCTGTTGGAATTGAAGCCGACAGCGACAAAGCTATATTCCCGGCGGTTAATTTGGATCAGGAGATTGGCGCCGAGAATAAAATTAAATTAAAGACGCCAATTGTTATTGCTGCTATGGGATCCACTAATGTAGCGGCCAACAACTGGGACGGACTGGCTACAGGAGCCGCCATTTCCGGAGCCATGATCGTAGTGGGAGAAAACGTCTGCGGCATGGACCCCAATGTAGAGATTAAAAACGGTCGGGTAGTCCATTCACCTAATCTGGAGGCCAGAGTTAAGGCTTTCCAGGACTGGTATGATGGTTACGGAATTATTGCGGTACAAGCAAACGTAGAAGATACGCGTTTGGGCGTGCAGGAATATGCTATTGAAAAACTGGGTGTAGAAGCAGTTGAGCTCAAATGGGGTCAGGGTGCCAAAAATATAGGCGGAGAAGTTAAGCTAAATACCCTGGAAAGAGCTCTGCAACTGAAAAGCCGCGGTTACATCGTATTGCCCGATCCGGAAGACCCTGTGGTGCAGGAAGCTTTCAAAGCCGGTGCTTTTAAAGAATTTGAAAGACATTCCCGTATCGGCATGGTTACTGAAGAAAGCTTCCATGCCCGCGTAGAAGAACTGCGGAAAGCCGGAGCCAAGTATATTTTCTTAAAAACAGGTGCTTACCGTCCCGCCGACCTGGCGCGCGCCTTAAAGTTTGCTTCTGATGCCAGGATCGACTTGCTTACCGTTGATGGAGCCGGCGGTGGTACCGGAATGAGCCCGTGGCGGATGATGAACGAGTGGGGTATTCCCACGGTTGAGATTGAATCGCTGCTGTGGCAGTACTGCGAAAGACTGAAAGCTAAAGGAGCCTATATCCCGGACATTGCCATAGCTGGAGGAATTACCCTGGAAGATCAAATGTTCAAGGCTTTCGCTTTAGGAGCTCCTTACGTTAAAATTATTGGTATGGCTAGGGCTCCGGTAACGGCTGCCCACGTAGGAAAAACGATAGGAAATGCGGTAAAAGAAGGTAAGATCCCCAACCTGTACAAACGCTATGGCGAAACCATCGACCAAATATTCATTACTGCCAGTGAGCTGCGGCAGCGCTTCGGTAAAGATTTTGACCGTCTGCCCACCGGGGCCATCGGCGTTTACACCTACTTTGAGCGTCTCAAGCAAGGACTGCGCCAGTTTATGTGCGGTGCCAGAAAGTTCAATCTGGCCAGCATTACTCGCGACGACATAGCGGCCCTTACCCGGGAAGCCGCCGAAATAAGCGGTATCCGCTACATTATGGACGTAGATAAAGAAGAAGTTGAGGAGATTCTGGGCTAGGAAAATAATTTTTCGCTGATATAGTGGAAAGAATAAAAGGATAGACTTTCGCGAAGAAGGTCTATCCTTTCTTTTTTTTGGTTGTATTTAATACACCTCAGCGGACAAATTAAAGGTTAAAGGTTATTGCCGAAAAACTATGGCGAGGGGCGTCGAAAATTTATTCTCACTTATTCCGTTTGTCCGACGGCAACAGGTGACGGCGATATAAAATTACGGCAGAAACAAATATGAAAACCACACTTATAACCTGGGCCATCCGCAATGGGCCTAACATCAAACTGTCCGTACGAAAACCTTCAATAATAAACCTGCCTAATGAATACAAGCCTAAATAACTGAGGAAAATATCGCCTTTATAAACACCCTGCCTTTTCCTCAGCCAGAGCAGAAAGACAAACACAGCCAAATCCCACAAAGATTCATATAAAAAGGTCGGGTGACGGTACTCCCCTGCTATATACATCGCCCAGGGCAGGTTAGTCGGATAGCCGTACGCCTCCTGGTTAAAAAAATTCCCCCACCGGCCGATAGCCTGCCCCAAAACAATGCTGGGAGCAACTATATCCGCCATCTGCCAAAAATTAAGCCTGTTCTTGCGTATATACAAATAGGCAGCTATTGTTCCCGCAATGAGCGCCCCATGGATAGCCAATCCACCATGCCAGATGGCAATAATTTCCTCTGGCTGCTGGCGATAAAAATCCCAACGGAAAATTACGTAGTAAATCCGCGCACCAATAAGAGCAAAGGGTACTGTCACCAGCACCAGGTTTAAAATATGTTCTGGATTCACCCTATCTCTCTCCGCTTGACGATAGGCCAGATAGGTACCTAAAGCTATGGCGGTACTCATTAAAAGACCATACCAGCGTACAGTAAAAGGCCCTAGTTCAAAAGCTACTGGATCCATTATCCCGGCCTCCTCTCATCTTGCAAAAAAAGAAGGCGCAAATTCATGTCGGCCTCTTGAGGGTAAAACTTATCATAACGACATCTTTTGCATTTTCATATATTCTACCACAAGTCGGTCCAGTTCACAGCTTTTGTCATAAACTTCTCTGTCAGTTAAAGATTCTTTTTGCTCGACCAACTGATATAATTCTCCTTGTTTTTTCCGAATAACCTCATTCAGTCTATCTCGCTCCGTCATCCGACATTCCTCCCTAATACAATATATCGGGGGGTATTAGCTGGTTTTTATCTATATCTTGTACTTCGACAATTAGTATATTTTTCCTGCCGAGATAAAAAAAAATAATTACTTTTAGCCAAATTTATACATTATTCCAAAACCTCCGCGAGGATAGCGCCAATCAATATTGTCATGGGCACAACCGTAACGGCATGTGCCGCATTCAACGCATCCCTCATAAGCCGTATCAATGCGTTCCAGCTTGTCGTCCCAGACATAAACTTTAGCCGGGCAGATATAAGTACAAGGTTTATCTTCACAATGGCGGCAGACTTCCCGGTCCTGAATCTTTAAATGACTATGTTTATCCGCCTGATATCGGTTTAAAAATAACTTGTCTTCTATTTTCATCATCCTAATACCCTCCAACCCCGGTACAGGTCTCGAATGATTTGCCATTTTCCTCTCTGTTCCGTGATGTGCTGCCAAATTTTTCTCTGTTTTTCTTTTTTAGGCATATTATCCACTATGGTTAATTCATGGGCAATATAATTTAAGAACCGCGGGTATAAAGTAAATAAGTGGGGATTGTTTTCAAAAAACAGGGATGCATTTTCATATTTTTTGAGGTCCTTCAAAATAAAGCTGTCTGCCAATTTCTTTTGGTATCTGCTAAAAAATTGGGCAGAAAAATCTCCTTTTTCTTTCGCCTCAATCACCGTTTCAGCCGCAAATTTGCCGGACATCATGGCCATATTTGACCCTTCCCGGTGGATACCGTTCACCAGCATCGCAGCATCACCTACCACCAGCAGCCCGTCCATGTACAAGCGAGGAATTGATCGATAACCTCCTTCGGGGATAAGGTGTCCCATGTATTCCTTAATTTCGCCTCCCTCCAAAAGAGGACGTACTGCCGGGTGTCTTTTCATCTGTTCCAGCAACTCGTTGGGAGTAATCTTTTTCTTGACCACATCCACCAGGAGAGCCCCCACTCCTACCGACAGGCTGTCTTTATTGGTATAAATAAAACCGCTACCGACCATCCCCTGGGTGGCAGCCCCGTATAGTTCTATAGTAGCTCCTTCTCCCGGTTCCAAATTAAAGCGGTCCTCAATTTTCTCCTTGGGAAGGGCTATAATTTCCTTTACGGCAACTGCAACTTCCCGGGTGCTCAGTCCATCTTTCTGTAGGCCTAATTTTTGGGTCAAAATAGAATTAACGCCTTCGGCCAAAATAACTACATCGGCTAGCACCTCGCCTTCATCACGCCCCGTCCTAACCCCAATCACTCTCCCCTTTTCCACCAAAACGTCTTCCACAACCGTTTCGGTTATCAGCAACGCCCCGGCTTCTACACCCTGCTGGGCGAACCAGCGGTCAAACTTGGCGCGTAAGACGGTAAAACTGTTGTAGGGTTCTTGCCCTAAAACTTTACTCTTATATCCAAGACTGACCACGGAATCTTGTTCTAAAAGCCACATTCTCTGCTCTACGACCGGTCTTTCCAAAGGGGCTTCTTTCCAAAACCCGGGGATAATCTCCTCCGTTGGATACCGGTAAAGAACTCCTCCCATGACATTTTTACTGCCGGGATAGTCACCCCGTTCAATAACTATGGTATTTAGACCGGCTTTGGCCAGAAGATATGCCGCAGCCATACCCGATGGGCCGGCTCCTACCACAATCACATCGAATTTTTCCGCCATGATGCCCCTCCTAACTTTTGCCCAACTTTTCTCGAAATCTCTGAGTTAAAGCAGGAACCACCTTAAAAAGGTCTCCGATTATAGAGTAAGTAGCTACCTTAATAATGGGAGCGTCCGGATCTTTGTTAATGGCTACGATTACGTCGGAAGTCTGCATTCCTACTAAGTGCTGGATGGCCCCCGAAATACCTATAGCAAAGTATACTTTGGGGCGTACGGTAGTTCCCGTCTGTCCTACCTGGTAGTCCGCCGATATCCAACCTGCCTCAACAGCCGCCCTTGAAGCACCCAAAGTACCCCCCAAAGTATCCGCCAGTTCTTCTAACAGTTTAAAATTCTCCGCACCGCCCAATCCTCTACCGCCGGCAACAATGATTTCAGCCTTATCCAGGTAGACTGCCTTTCCTTTTTCCTCGATAACTTCTACAATTTGGGTCTCAATATCTTCTTCCCGGAGACCCAACTCTTCTCTGATTACCTGGCCGGTCCTTCCCTCTTGCCTGGGAGGCTCGGGCATGACTCTTGGACGTACGGTAGCCATTTGCGGACGGTGACGTCGGCATAATATGGTGGCCATAATGTTTCCTCCAAAGGCCGGACGCGTCTGGAGGAGAAGCCGCGACTTGGGATCCACATCTAACTCCGTACAGTCGGCGGTAAGCCCCGTTTCCAGCTTAGTAGCTACAGCTCCGGATAAATCTCTTCCCAACGTGGTGGCGCCCATGAGTACGACTTCCGGTTTATATTTTTGCACCAGATTAAACAAACCATGGGTAAAAGGTTTGGTCCGATACTGTTCCAAGACCGGGTCATCAATCACATAAACTTTATCCGCACCCCTGGCGAAAACCTCCGGGATCATCTCTTCTACCTTACTACCCAACAATACTCCTGCCAGTTCTGTTTTTAATTTGTCGGCAACTTTTCTTCCCGCTCCTAAAAGTTCCCGGGACACGGGAGCTATTTCCCCGCCGGAATGTTCAATAAATACCCATACGCCCTGATATTCTTCTAGGTTTTTGACTGCCATGGTACCTTCTTCCTTCCTATCTATCAGCTATAATCTTGGTAGTAATCAGTTTGTCCACCAACTCTGCCGCCGCCTTTTCTGGATTGTCCATTCCACCAGGAATAATTTCCCCGCCTTCCCGCTCGGGAGGAGCAAAAATGCGCCGAACTGCCGTAGGCGAACCCTTAATACCCAACCTACCTTCTTCCAACAGGAGCGATTCTTTATTCCATAAGAGGGGGCGATACCGGGCCGCCCGGAGAAGGTTTGGGAAACTGGCATATCGCAGTTCATTTATGTCCTTGGTTACCGTTAACAGAGCCGGCAGGGTAGCTTTTACGATTTCCCTTTCACCTTCCAATTTTCGTTGTACTTGAATTTCTCTTTTCTCCAAATCCAAATAATCGATCTTCATGACATAAGTAAGTTGGGGTATGTTTAAGCGGGTAGCTATCCCCGGTCCCACCTGGGCCGTATCGCCATCGATAGCCTGTTTCCCGCAAAGCACCAAATCAACCGGTTGTTCTTCGCTTAACTTCCTGATGGCCTGAGCTAAAACGTAACTGGTGGCCAAAGTATCGGACCCGGCAAAAGCCCGGTCGCTCAATAAAATGGCCTTATCCACTCCAAAGGATATTGCTTTGCGCAGAACCTCCTCCGCCTGAGGAGGACCCATGGTTATAGCGGTTACAGATGCTCCAAATTTTTCTTTCAATCGCATAGCCTCTTCTACCGCATGAATATCGTAAGGATTTATAATGGAAGGCACTCCGGCACGAACCAGAGTATTAGTCTTAGGATCTATCCGCACTTCCATAGTATCAGGAACCTGTTTCACACAGACCACTATATGCACTGCGATTTCCTCCCTTACCTCCTATACATAGTTTTTCCGGCTTGAATCATTTAATGTATTTAAGCAACAAAAAAACCACGGTTTTTTACCGTGGTTGTAGACCTGTCTCAACCTTTGGCCCCCGGCACCTTGGGACAGGGTATTTTGATGAACTCTCCTACCGGAAGGTTATGGGGATCCAGCCCCGGATTGGCCTGCTGGATTTCCTCTACCGTAACCTTGTACCTCCGGGCCAATTCCCAGAAAGTATCTCCCGGTTTCAACTTATACATTATAAAAGTGGGCCGCTCTCCGTCGTCCGCGGGACATTCTTCCTCCACTCCTACCCCAACTACCACTTCTAGTTGTTCGGCCTGAGTTACTTTGACTGCCAACGACAAAACAGCTTCCTGCTCCACTTCATAAGCCCCTGCGTCCCATTGATAATTAATATCTCTTACCTCCGCATGAACCTGTGCCTTCATTCCCGGCTGGACACCCGGCATTTCCAGGCTAGCGGTAAATCTTTCTTTAACGGAATTGCTGTATACCGCATTGTCTTCGCTGCTCACATAAGTAATACGTTTCTTCAGCTCTCCAACCACCATTACCTTGTCTTTCTTAACCTCTGTCTCCGACCAGTCAATTTCTATCGCCGTATCGGTATTCACAATTTTCTTGACCGGTTTGTTGAAACAGTCGACTTCATTCTTAACGGTCACTGTCTTCTCTTTTTCGGCCACTACTTTATCAACTTTCAACAATTCCTTCTGAACGGGTACGCCCATAACGTCTGTTACCACTTCTGCTTGCAGTTCTTCCATAACTTTGGCAAAGACCTCTAAAACAACCGTTTGCTCTGCTTCATCGTTGTCCGCTTCCAATTCGTAATCCACAGAAAGGACATTCGCTTCGGCCCATGCCTTCATACCCGGTTTCGCTCCCGGAATGTGTACGGTTGCTTTAAAAGGTTTCTTAACACTCTGCTCGTACAACCGGCCTGTTTCCTGCCCTACATAAAAAATCTGAGAGTGTATGGTCCCGGCTACTACTACCTGGTCATCTTGGACCGAAGCACTAATATCTTCCACTTGAATATAGGTATCTTTAATTTTTTTCACCGGGTGTTCAAAATCGACGGCGGCGACTACGGTAGTTTCGACAGAATCTTCGCCAACCACGCTGTCTACTTTTAACAACTCTTTCTTCACTCGGAGCTTCGCTTGAGGATGAGTTACATCGGTAACTACTTCTAGCTGTTCCGTCTCCGTTACTTTGACCATAATTTCCAACGTAACCGTTTCCGTGTAGTTATGTTTATCTATTCTTTGGTAACTAACTCCCTTGACCCGACCGTCAATCTGAGCCTCCATACCCCGGGTAACACCTTTAATTTCCACCCGTTCACTGAAACTATGCTCTACCGACAATTCATACATTGCCTCGGTATATTCTTCAACATAATAAATTTGTTTGGTGATAATTCCTTCAATCAGCACCTCGTCCTCGAATACTGTGGCATTAATTTTCTTAACCCGGGCATCAGTTTCCGTTATTTCCTTAACATGACGGGGAAACTCAACTCTGTCGCTAGTAGTTATTTGCGTCGTCTTTTCCCCTACTACATGCTGAACACGCAGCAATTTTTTATCCACTATATATCCGGACATGCTCTTAGCCTCCTTTCTCGAAATTGCTTCGCTTAATTATATGCATACCGGTAGCAAATATGTCTCTTCCTTCAACGTCAAAGTTAATATATTGTATGAATTAAGCTCTACTGGTGGAACTTCTCTACTACAGCACAGGGCAGTTTATTATTAGATCTATAGGAGTAACCTCAAATCCTGCTTTCCGTAGACTTAGTTCGGAACGAATGAAATTAGGTTGATATCCAAAAGGCACCTCCACCAGGTGAACCTGCCAAAAGGAAGTATAGTTTTCCGATACCGGCACTGCACTTAAAACGTTGTACTGGCCGTGAACCAGCAAAGGCCTGCCCTCCTCATCATATCCCCGAATAAAAAAGTAAATAGGAGGCGTTTTAATACCTGCTTTAGTCACTTTAGTCTCTCCCAAGTCCAGGTAATACACTGTAAAATTGTTATACCAGGCCGGAACCACTCGCTCTCGTAAAGGATTATTATAAATTAGCTCTCCCAAACTATAGTAAGGGAAGGATGGTGGGGCAGTAAAATTCCTCCGCCACATGTTTTTTCTCCTCTCGCTACTACTTTTCCGGGAATCTCCACGTTAAAGTTTTCCCCTTCTCTCTCCGTTCCTTCTTCTGTCTTTCCGGAGCTACCCGTGTCAAACTCTCCTTTTTTACCACCGGTGCCGAAGTTTCAAGTTTTCCCGACGCGGAACGAACTGTCGGTACGTTTAACTTCTTATCGTCCTTCCTAGTAGTTGACATATCTTTGCGCCACTGATACGGCCAGTCAAACAGAGAAGAACGCTTCAGATGCGTCCGGTGACGGGGAAGATGATTAAAATCGCTCCAATATCGCATGTACATGCCTCCTTCATAATCGAAGAGCACACCCGACGCGGTGTGCCCGTACCCTGATCATTATTTATTGTAAGGATCCATATGTTTCTTCATCATGTCATGCATAGCTCTCATCATTTCATACATTTCCTTCACCATTTCATAAATCTGCCGGGTCATCTCAAAATGCTCATAATGTCCCGGCATCATCCCGGGGTAACCGTATCCTCCTGGGGGTGGCATAGAACCATATCCATACCCGTAATACAATTCTCATCCCTCCTCTAATAGTGACTTCAGGCGTGTTCTTCAAAGTTCAGAACCGTACTCAATGACATTATATGTAACTGTCTGAAAACTTGTTACCGGCCGCATTTCGTCCCATCGCGCATAGTTTGCATTTCTTTGTTAAACAATATCTAACAAAATTCTATTTATTGGGCAGGAGGGAAACTATGCGCTTCCCAATCAAATGTTATAAATTAGTTATATTAGGCCTGTTGTGGGGACTGTTGCTCATCTTTCTCAGCGGCGACCTTTCTCAGGCTCAAGACAGACGAACTCTATACTGGGGTACTTCAGGGCCCGATGTCATTCTACTCCAGCAGAAACTAAGCCAATGGGGTTACTATGACGGCCCTATAGATGGGATTTACGGTCCCAAGACTTTTGCTGCAGTTCAGCTCTTTCAGAGAAAAAACGGACTAGCCGTAGATGGCGTAGTAGGTCCGGCTACATGGGCTGCTTTAGGCGTTGGCCCTGCCCCCGCCCCTTACCGATCCACACCGGCCGTTTCCCGCAGCGAGGAAGTAAATCTTTTGGCCAGGGTCGTTCACGGCGAAGCCAGCGGAGAACCCTTTGAGGGGAAAGTAGCGGTAGCAGCCGTTATCCTCAACCGAGTTCAAAGCCCATCTTTCCCCAACACTTTGGCCGGTGTGATTTACCAGCCGCTGGCTTTTGAGTCGGTAGCCAACGGCCAAATTTGGGCCAGACCCCCATCGCCAGAATCAGTTAGGGCGGCGGTGGCTGCTCTCAGCGGATGGGATCCTACCTACGGAGCCCTTTATTTCTGGAACCCGGCCAAACCTGTCAATCCATGGGTTTGGACAAGACGGATAGTGAGAACCATTGGACGTCACGTTTTCGCTTTATAAAAAATAACCCACGGGAGGTTAAACGAAGTGAAAAAAAAGAGGTGGACAGGCGCAGCGTTATTAACCGCACTGCTATTGATCTCCCTAGCTTCAGTAGGATTTTGGGGATACCAACAGTACCAGGCGCGGACACGCCTGCAAACGTTATTAAATAATAAATATCAGAGGGCTTTTTACGAGCTGATTAACAATGTAGAAAACCTTCAAATTCTACTGGCCAAAGGTTTAGTTTCCGGATCTCCCGACCAGAACGTTATTCTTTTTACCGACATATGGTATGAAGCCAATTCGGCTCAAAGCAACTTAAATCAGCTTCCCCTCGGCCAGCCGGTTATAAGCCGGACCGCTAAATTCCTGACGCAGACAGGCGACTACGCTTTAGCCTTGGTTAAACAGCAGGTAACCGGCAGACCTGTAGGGGATAAAGATTGGTTGCAACTGGAGGAACTTCACGCGCGGGCAGTACGTCTGACTCAAGAATTGCATGAACTGGAGAATAAGGCTGCCCGGGGACTTCTGGCCTGGAGCGAAATCCAGCGGAACCTTCCCCGGAAGCTCCCGAAAGGAGGTCCTGCGCCGGCTCCGGAGGAATTTAGAAGTATTGAAGAGGAAGTATTAAAAGATTTGCCAACTCTAATTTACGACGGCCCTTTTGCCGACCACATTCAGAGACGTCAACCTCAAGGACTGACCGGTGAAAAAATTAGCAGAGAAGAAGCCCGTAAAACCGTCCGAGAAATTGCCCTACGTTTCGCCGATGTTCCCAACCAAAACAATTGGATGGTACGCCTTACCGGTACCGTTTCCGGAGTAATCCCTGCCTACAGCGTAGAGATGTTTTCTCCCGGCGCCCCTGACGGTCAGAAAATAATCATGGATATCAGCCAGACCGGCGGGCATGTAGTCTGGATGGTAAATACCCGGTCAATTGCGGAAGCTTCCCTTTCCACCGAAGAAGCTCTGCAGCGGGCCAAAAAGTTCTTGGCGGAACGGGGATTTAAAAATATGGTTCCCACCTACTCCTCCGCTGAACAAAACGTAGCTACCATAGCCTTTGCCTATAAACAGAATGAAGTAGTTATCTATCCCGACCTAATCAAGGTACAGGTTGCTTTAGACAACGGCCAGGTAATAGGCTTTGAATCGCTGGGGTATTTAATGGCCCACCGTCCACGCGAGCTTCCCCAACCCCGTATTACCGAAGAAGAAGCAGCAAGATTCTTAAATCCCCGCTTAAAAATAGAAAACTCCAGGTTGGCTGTTATTCCACTGGAGACCAAAAAGGAAGTGCTTTGTTACGAATTCAAAGGCAGACTTAATACCGACACCTTTCTCATCTATATCAATGCTTTAACCGGCGAAGAAGAAAAAATTCTACAACTAGTTAACACCCCCAATGGCAAACTTACCCTATAAAGGCTGGATTGACAGCCTTTTTTTCTTTTAACAGGGAACCTCCCCGCTAAAATACAGGTCAATCGATAATATAGAACCGGCTATTCAAATGGATTGTTGTAAATCAACGGAAACAACTGCATCCCTCCACCGGGACTGTAAGATCAAAATTCGATGTTAAGAGCATTCATTACGTGGTCTAAGTGATTGAAAACCGTAAATCTATCCGAACCTGCAAAGAGCAATCCGACTGCTTGATTGTTTTTGTCAAGCACCAAGGAACCACTGTCGCCTCCAGCAGAATCCATACTGGTTATCACTTGGTCATCGAACATAGCATAGACATCATTCCCCATGTTTACCTTCAAGTTTACATGCAATGCTTTAACTATCCCCTCGGTAACACCTGTAGTCCGTCCACTTTTTCTGACCACCATGCCTAATTCCGCTTTTGCCGTTCCTTTGACTTCTCCCAGTTCCAGGATCTCCGGCCTGATCAAGTTCGGCCGGACCGGCCGGGCAACTGCGGCATCAACCAAATTTTCCCTCCTCGTTTCTTTTTCCAACCGCACCCGATAACCCGGTCTAATTATCCTAACCGCAGCATTAGCCGCCACGGTAGCCGCCGCTGCTACCGGGCACTCAGCTTCAGTAACCATTGGGACAACGGGCGTAAATCTTTCCAGATAACCTATGACATCTTCCTTGCTTCCTCCGTCGTAAGGACCTGGCTGAAAAACAGGATCACCTATTTTCGCCCGGCCATCAGAACCACTGGTGGCGTTGGCAAGCACATGATTGTTGGATAGAATTAAAACTTCCTTGGTGTGTTTGTCTTTTACTACCGCTCCAAAAGTGCCGGCGGAAACAGCGTAATGTCCTATGCTCATCCCGGGTTGAGCAGGCCTGGCTTTTTCGGTTCTTTGTAAAAACCTGACTTCGCCAATCTCAATTACATCCGTAGCCACCGATCCAATTTTCCGGGGCACAACCTGGTCCTTCTCCAAGTCACGCCTGGCCTTTTTTTCCCTCACAAAAACCAGTACAGCCACATCATCAGTCCGCCGATTGGAGACTTCTTTGTAACCAACCCCTACCCCAATAACATTATCCAAAGCTAATAGCTTCTTCTTCGACCTTCTTAAAGTTTTTAGAACCATCCTGTTCACCTTCCCGCTATCATTTCAGTATATTTATATTCGAAGACGAGAGAAGGTGAAACCGGATGGGGAAGATGCATTAGATAGAAATAAAAAAACAGGGTGTCGTATCACCCTGTTCAAAACTACCTTCCCACAAAATGTTGGGTAAACATTTTTCCGTAAGGACCACCCTCTGCTATACCTACCCCAATATGAGTAAACCGGGGATTGAGGATATTACGGCGGTGTCCTTCACTTCCCATTAAGGCTTGGTGGGCTTTTTCCACGGAAGGAGCTCCCGCTAAGTTTTCACCGGCATAGCGAAAGCTTATTCCTTCCCGGCGCATCAGGTCGAAAGGGCTGCCGTATCTGGGAGAATTATGACCGAAATAGCTGTTTTCCACCATATCCGCGCTCTTCATCCGGGCCGTCCTTACCAAGTCCAGATCAACCTGTAAAGGAGCCAACCCTCTGGCAGTTCTTTCCTGGTTGATCAGATCAATCATCTGCTTTTCCTCTGCTGTAAGCCGTACGCTTTTAACTTCCTGCGGCTTGACTTTGGGTTGCGGAACAAGATCGGACGGGGGCACTGGTTGTAGAACTGCGACATCATCTGAAGGCTTTGCTTTCGGAACCAGTGTTTCTTCCGTTTCGGCTTTCTCGGACCAGCGATATTTTTTTTGAACTAATAGGAACCTCTGGGGTAAATGATTCAACCACCGGTTCATTATTTCCCAGTTGTATTGAACGATCTTATTAAATCCATTGGTCCTATCGTACTTCACCCGGTATACTAAGATGGAGTAGCGATCTTGGGCCAAAGCGATAGACCCGAATAAAATTACCCATAGAAAAGCTAGCGTAAGAATAGTTGCTAATCCCTTAGCAAGTTTCCATCTCCTCATTGCTGCTGCCTCCCTAAGAAATTTTGTTAATTAGTTCTTCATTTTTTTCATCTCTCCTGTAGGTAATTTTGTCCAAAAAAAATGCCACCAGCTTCCAGCCTGGTGGCCTAACTTTTATTTCCGCAGATCTTCACTTCACCATCTTCTCGGCAAACCGTCAATTCTACCGCCTCAGTCAGGATATCTGTATAACTGAATGATACCCTCCGCACTGAATTTTTCTTCTCGTCCAATTTAACCACAAAAATATTAGGATAGGTCTTCTCTAGTATACCCACCCTTTCAATCACTTTTTTTCTACCTCGGTTTGCCTTTAATCTAATTTTTTTGCCGACGTAAGCATCCAAATCTTCTTTTATAGCTGATAAAATGCCTTTTGCTGCCAAACAATCACCTTCTTTACCATCTAATTTGATTTTATTTTACTACAATTCGTCGCATTTGTCAATATTAACTGATAATTATACCTAAGAATAGCACCTGATGTCAACAACAATTTTTCTTTTTCTGGCACCTATCGGCGCTATTAGCTCCGGTATTGATCAGCCAAAAGACAATTACCAAGATATTCTCTTTCTTTCTTAGTAAGGCGATTGGGGGTAAGCCATGCGAAGGCGCCCCTTCGTTTCAATGCCTCCTATACCCTTGGCGCCCGTTATGGTATCTGCTGTTAATTCTTCTAAGGGAATTATTTCACTTATCGGTGTATGGGCTACTTTCTCCGCAACAAATACCGGGTCCAAGGCATGAATTAAAGCTCGCATAGGCGAGCTAGCGAAGTTGGCTCCTGCCTTTAAAATGGCTTCATAATGCGACTGACAGGCACCGGCAAATATTACTAGCGTATCTTTACTGGGGATAATCCTTCTAATTTTTTTAACCGCCTCTACAAAGTAACGAGAAGTACGGTAGTTATCTAGATTACTAAAATCTGACTTCCGTTTCAAAAATCCGTCATGCCCCGTGAGAATCAATATGTCGGCCGGGTTCTTCTCTAAAAGCTCGACAACCTTCTCGGGTTGATCTTCTTCTGAAACCCAGTAACCTGTCGCTTCTACGTTCAACTGGAGATATGCATGGAGACACTTTTCAAGATATTCTTGGTCGCCATCAATGTGTAGAACCCTACCCGGTATTTCAAAAAATTTTAGGCGTTCTATTTTTTCCTGCCCGGCACCTCTAACATGTATATTGGAAAAGCTTCTTTTTTTTTGTTCTGGGATTGACGTTGCAAAATTCTTTCCAGCATGTCCCTGCCTTCTTTAATTATTTGGCGGCGGTGATGTTGAATTTCTCGCTTATTCTTAACCTCCAGGTCATCTTCCGGGGCATCTGCTATTAGACGTACGTCAAGCCCTCTTAAAACACATATTTTTTCTCCGTTCGTTCCAACCCTTACGTTTTGAACTCTAAAATATATATCTCCCCCGTACGACTTTCGGGCCACAATATCCCCAGGCTTGATTTTCGCCATCTCCCTCTCCCCTTGAACAAATTTATATGCTTTATTAGTTCCTTTTTTTTGGTTTTATAATATGTCACGGCCTGTTAAGGTGTGTCGGGGTTGCCACAAGTCAAATTCGGACCGCTGAAGGCCAGAAAATTCCTCATAATACCTCTGATGGATAAAATTTTGTCCTGACATGACTTAAACAGTTAGCTATAATAAAACATAGTTTCCAAAGGAGTACAGGCTCAAGGAAAGGATTGAGGGAGGGATTCCATGCAAACCTTGCGATCTATCTCTATTCTAATCCTTGTCCTCTTTTTCACAACAGTTGTTTTCTCCCTGCCTTCAGAAGCAGCAATCTATACGGTTCAACGTGGTGATTCTCTGTATATCATTGGCAATTTGTTCTCTGTACCGGTTTCCCAAATTCAAAAAGATAACCGCTTGAATAGTACAACTATCTATCCGGGACAAAGGCTATGGTTGCCTGACGATCGCGTAATTTACTACACCGTTAAAGCAGGGGATTCTCTTTATCTCATAGGTAAAAAATATAATGTGAGTCCGTACAAAATTAGGAAAGCCAATGGACTATCCGGCACCACAATTTTCCCCGGCCAACAGTTGATGATTCCAACAAAAACCAGAGAATATGCTTCTGCCCCCAGTCGTTCATGGCCATACAGAAACATTTCCCGTAAAGATTTGGACCTCTTAGCCCAGTTAGTTTACGGTGAAGCCCGAGGAGAGCCCTATAAGGGTCAGGTAGCCGTTGCGGCTGTGGTTCTCAACCGCGTGAAACATCCCGAATTTCCCAATACAATCGCAGGAGTAATTTACCAGCCGGATGCCTTCACTGCGGTCAAAGACGGCCAGTTCTACCTGACTCCCAACGAGACTGCCAAAAAGGCTGCACAGGACGCCTTGAAGGGATGGGATCCTTCCGGCGGAGCCTTGTATTACTGGAATCCTGCTACAGCAACCAGTCGCTGGATATGGACCCGAACCATTATTACCCGAATAGGCCAGCATGTATTCGGTATTTAGAAAAAAAAATAGACTTCCTGGAATTCCAGGGAGTCTATTTTTTTGCTTCCTTACTTCTCTTTTCTTGGATTATTTTTTTAGCCACCCTTAAAAAAAGATTATACATTTCTATGCGTTGGTTTATACGTTTAAGAGCATGAGGCTTAACCAAACAAACCACTCCTTCCTGGCCGTTTTTTACCAGTATAACCAGAAAGGAGTTAGTTTAAACTTATACTTTCTACTTGGTATGTTTATCAGCAACTTTGGTAGCTCCACAAGATTCGGGTTTGATTTTGGCGTCAAAACCGCTCCCCGCTACCATTCCCACTATCTCTCGGATGAGGTCTCGGGTGTCTCCCCTGGGCCCAATGTCTAGGTGAATTTCCACATCTAAATCAGCAAGCCCGTTTTCAGCCAGTTTTTCCGCCAGTTTACTGGCTGTTTCTAAACTCAAAGCAGTTTCGTAAAAGATCCTTTGTCTTAAACTATTAATTTTCCGGTGGTAGCTCTTTCTATAATAATACCTGGCTCCTTTGCCCACCTGGTGGATGATTATGGCTGTAACAAAACAAGTCTGCTCCCGGGCCTGGGAATCGGAGCCTATGATTACTTTGTACTGCGAGTCCGGGGACATCTTCACGAAATCAATTATATCCGCATAAACTTCCTCTAAGGTCAGGCTTCCTTTACTAGGACTTATAAACTTCATAAGCATTCAACCTCTCCATATCGCCTATGTCATAGCCTTGCTTTTTTTATTTTTTCCTGCAAAGCCAATAAGTTATCAGCAAGAATGGCAAACTCCTCGAGGCTCAGAGTCTCTCCCCTGCGCGAGGGGTCGATTGGCGACGTTTCAAGCACCTTAATCAAATCTTGCCGGTTTACAGAAAAAGTATTCTGCAGGGCATTAAGAATGGTTTTCCTGCGGTAAGTGAAAACTCCCTGAATTACTCGAAACAGCAACAATTTATCTCGAACCTCAACGGGAGGGACACGACGTCTCTTTAACTTTACGATTGCCGAATCCACTTCAGGACGCGGCCAGAAAACGGTTTTGGGTACCTTAGCAATAAATTGGGGTTCAGCATAATACTGTACGCTCACCGAGAGAGCCCCATACTCTTTGGTTCCCGGACATGCCAGGATGCGGTCCGCCACTTCCTTTTGTATCATTATAACTGCCTGGTCCCATCTTTCATGGTCCTCCAACAAATGCATTATCAAGGGCGTAGTGATGTAGTAGGGAAGATTGGCTATAACTTTAAAAGTTTTTGATTTAAATATACCCAGCCTTTCTTCCATTAAACGATCAAAATTAATTTTAAGAGCATCGGCGTGAATTATTTCAACGTTATTACACTCCTCAAGTGTATTCTGTAGAATAGATATCAATCTTTCATCCAGCTCTATGGCCAGCACATAACCGGCTCGGCTGGCTATTTCCCGGGTCATAGTTCCAATCCCCGGCCCAATTTCTACCGCCAGGTCAAGGGGGTCAAGTTCAGCAGCATTCAGTATGATGTTCACTATATTATAGTCGATTAGAAAGTTCTGCCCCATCCCTTTACTAGGCCTAAAGTTATACCGGTTCAATATTTCTTTCGTAACCCGAGGACTGGCCAGTTTAAGCATAACCATAATTCACCCTACTTATCTTCTTATCTCCCTCTAAAGTTATTATAGCCTATTGTACTTTTAGGAACAAATCCAACTTTTGCTGGCGGGAAAAACAAAACAATCCTGGATTGTAACCAGGATCTTTATTCCAAAAGGTATACCTTAACTTTTCTTCTTCCCCAACGCAAAGCTTCTTCTCGCGTTTCCAAAAATACATCTATCCTGTTTCCTTTGATAGCACTACCTATATCTTGGGCCTCCGCAAATCCATAACCGTCCACGTACAACCGCGTTCCGAGGGGAATGACTTTAGGATCTACCGCTACCGTGCCTACCCGAGGGTAAATTCCGGTTTTAGTTGGATTGCCTGTATGAGTGTATGCGGTAGCGGTCACCCATAAAGCTTTTGTAAAACGAAACGAATGTTCTCCTCGCGAAGCGATTTGCAGAGTCCCGTAGGCAACAACCTGGTCGACAGGTTTCTCTAGAACATCCGTCCTAACCAATTCTCGACTGACTTCCCGTCCGTCCTCCAAAGTAACTCTAAATACCTGTCTGGCCCGTCCTTTTTTTCCCCGCCTGATGATCTTTCGAATTCCCCTTTCTAAAGAGGAATCTTGCCGTTTCAAAACTTTAAAGGGAATCTCTATCTCCTCAGTAACCAGTTTTGTAGTAACTCGGGTTACCACTATCTTTTCTCCAGCTTCAACAATTTTATCTAAACCAGGATTTACCTTATCCTGCGCTCCCAAAGTAACCCCGATCTGAGATAAAACTTTTTCCACCGTTGCAGGAGGAGTTTCAACGGTTAAAAGTTTACCGTCCACCTGCACTGTTACCGGAATAGCGCGAATTATCCTGATGCTCACTCCATCCTCAATAGGTGCTTTCAAGTCCGGTTCAACCAAATCCTTTTCCTTCAATTCAATTCGGGCTTCATTTAAAACCTCTTCCACTGTCTTTTTAAAAGTCTTGTGCACCAATTTTCCCCCATCTACTTCTATAATTACTTCTTTTTGCAGCCAGAAATAAAGGAAAGTACCAGCTAAAAACAGAACCATAGCCATAAGAATAAAGAAAACGGTGAAACCTATCCCACGGCGCTTCGATATAACTGC
Source organism: Calderihabitans maritimus (assembly GCF_002207765.1). Taxonomy (NCBI): domain Bacteria; kingdom Bacillati; phylum Bacillota; class Clostridia; order Neomoorellales; family Calderihabitantaceae; genus Calderihabitans; species Calderihabitans maritimus. Next base: position 9,944 of record NZ_BDGJ01000023.1, on the reverse strand, counting down.
TTCTCCTTCCACCAGAGACACCTCCAGCGGCCAAGTTGTCCCTCGGCTTACATCGTATTCGACGGACAACAAAAATATTCCTGTACCATACTATGGTAAATTTTTGATAAATATTGTAGAAAAAACCCATGGTTGTAACCATGGGTTACAGGTTAAAACAGCGCTTGGTATTCTCCGTAGTTATACAGGACAACTCTTCAAAAGACATATTCTTCAGCCGGGCAATTTGCTCCACCACATACTTCACGAAGGACGGTTCGTTTCGTTTGCCCCGGTAGGGTTCCGGAGTCAGATAAGGAGAATCAGTCTCTACCAGCAAGTGGTTAACAGGTAGCAGTTTAGCAATTTCCTGGTGCAAGCGTGCATTCTTAAAGGTAACCGGTCCTGCCAAAGAAATATAGAACCCTAAATTTAAACACCGGCGGGCCATTTTCCAGCTTCCGGAGAAACAATGTAAAACACCGCCCACCTCTCCGGCTCTTTCTTCTTCCAAAATAGTCACCGTATCATCATGCGCATCCCGATCATGAACGATAATCGGCAATTTTAGACGGTGTGCCAAACGTATTTGCTCGCGAAAAACTTCCTGCTGAACATCACGGGGGGAAAGATTCCGGTAATAGTCCAATCCCATTTCTCCTACCGCCACGACCTTGGGGTTCTGAGCCAGTTGATATAGGGCTTCAAAATCCTCTTCCGTAGCCTCCTTTGCTACGTGGGGGTGAATACCAACGGCAGCATAGATACAATCGAATTTTTCAGCCAACTCCACCGCACGGCGGGAAGACGCCACATCATACCCGGCATTAAGAATATACTTGACCCCCGCCAACTGGGCTCGCCGTACTACCTGGTCCACTTCTCCGGCAAACTGACGGTCATCCAAATGGGCATGACTGTCAAACAGCATGTTACCGCACCTTTGCTCCACTGGGCAGATCTTTCTCCACCGTTAAAACCCCCAACTGTTCATCTCCTACGGCAGCAAGAATCATTCCTTCCGATGTAATACCTCTGATCTTAGCCGGTTGCAAATTGGCTACGACAACCACCTTTTTCCCGATTAACTCTTCCGGCCGATAATACTGGGCAATTCCTGCTACTACTGTCCTTTCTTCTTCCCCCACCTTGACTTTAAGTTTCAAGAGCTTATCGGTTTTAGGTACGTTTTCTGCTTCCAACACTTCTGCAATACGCAGGTCCAAGCGGGAAAACTCTTCAATAGAAATGAACTCTTTCTGTTTTTCCTGCTGACGCTTTTCTTCCTTCCCGGAAGGCGCCTCGCCGGCTTCCCCACCCTTCTCTTTAGTTTCTATGCGGGGAAATATGGCCGGCCCTCGCTGAATCTTGGTGCCGCCCGGTACACCTCCCCAACGCATGGTACTATCCCAGGTATGAATATCTTTAAATTCTTGTAATCCCAGTTGCTGCCATACTTTATCCGGCAAGGTGGGCATGAAAGGAGTACAGAGAACCGTAACTACCCGCAGCGCTTCTGCCAAGTTATACAGTACAGTGTTAAGGCGAGAACGTTTAGCTGGATCTCGCGCCAAAGCCCAGGGAGCCGTTTCATCTATATACTTATTAGTCCGATTGACCAGTTTCCAGATTGCTCCTAAGGCGTTACTCAGGTCAAATCGCTCCAACTGCCTTTCCACTTCTCGGGGTGTCTGCTCTGCCAGTTCTATTAACTCCCTATCCACCGGTTCCTCTTGTCCAGGGCTAGGAATAACCCCTTCGGCAAACTTTTCAATCATAGCGGTAGTACGGCTGACCAGGTTCCCAAAATCATTAGCCAAATCTGTATTTATTCGCTCGATCAGGGCGTCTTCAGAGTAGTACCCATCTTCACCGTATGGCATTTCCCGCAGCAGAAAATAGCGCACGGCATCTACCCCATATTTTTCAATCAAAACCAGGGGGTCAACCACATTACCTTTCGATTTGGACATTTTACCCCCTTCCAGCAGAAGCCATCCATGACCAAAAACTTTTTTGGGTAATTCAATGCCTGCCGCCATTAAAATGGCAGGCCAGATGATAGTATGAAAACGAACAATATCCTTACCTACGAGATGGAGATCCGCAGGCCAGTACTTGTCAAACTTGGAGTTATCCTCCCCGTATCCCAAGGCCGATATATAGTTGGTGAGGGCATCAAACCAAACATATATCACATGCTTTTGGTCAATAGGCACCGGAATACCCCACTTGAAGGTAGTCCGAGAAACGCAGAGGTCTTCCAGGCCCTGCTTGATAAAGCTGATCATTTCATTTCTACGGGTTTCCGGTTGAATAAAATCGGGATTCTCTTCAATATGCTGTAGCAAACGGTCTGCGTATTTGCTCATGCGGAAAAAGTAACTCTCCTCTTTTAATAACTCTACGGGCCTTCCGCAGTCAGGACAATTCCCTTCTTTCAGCTGCCGTTCCAGCCAGAAGGTTTCGCAGGGAGTACAGTACCAACCTTCATATTCAGATTTATAAATATCTCCTTGATCATAAATCTTCTTGAAGATTGCCTGTACTACTTTTTTATGCCGTTCTTCCGTAGTACGGATAAAATCGTCGTTGGATATGTGAAGCGCCTTCCACAAATGCTTGAAGTTAGCCACTATTTTATCCACATATTCCAAAGGTTCTTTCCCGGCTTCCTTAGCCTTCCGTTCAATTTTCTGACCGTGTTCATCCGACCCGGTTAAGAACCAAACATCATAGCCTTTCATTCGCTTGAACCGCGCCATAGTATCAGCTGCTACCGTAGTATAAGCGTGACCGATATGCAAATTGTCGCTGGGGTAATAAATAGGAGTAGTAATATAATAGGTCTTGTTGCCCATCGAATTTCACAACCTCCTTCAAAATTTAACCGATTAAAATATCAAACCCCTCGCCTAGGGGCGAGAGGTTCTCCTTCGCGGTACCACCCTAATTTATCGCCATATTGGCGACCTTTAACGGCACGCATTCTCTGCGCACCTGGCCTCTAACGGGGCCTAAACGGTTAAGCCTAATCACCGACAGGCTTTCGACCGACAGCTCCAGGGCCATCTTCGATATATTTCACCGTACGGGCTTCCACCATCCCCGCTCGCTGGTACCGGTTACTCTATATCTACTCCTCCCCTTCACAGCCTTTATTACTTATTTATATAATTTTACGTGTATGTAATTATAAAAAGTTTATCCCTGTTTTGTCAAGTTTAATAAATTTTTAACAAAAATGGTATTGACTTTTAATGGAACCACTGGTATCATTTACTTACAAATGTCGAAATTTGTTGAAGAAGGGAGAGGTGAAACATGTTAAAATCTACCGGTATTGTTCGCAAGGTAGACGAACTAGGAAGAGTAGTGATTCCTATCGAACTACGACGCACCTTAGGAATCGAAGAAAAGGACGCTCTAGAAATCTACGTAGATCATGAAAAAATTATCCTGAAGAAATACGAACCTGCCTGCGTCTTCTGCGGTAACGCAGAAAACGTTCAAAATTTCAAAGGTAAGAATGTTTGCCGCGAATGCGCTCTGGCCATGGCTTCTCAAGCCAGTTAAACGCGCAAACAGACCTGTAACGGTCTTTCACTTCTTGGCGTGCGGCTTGACTTCTCAAGCCAGTTAAACGTGCGAAGAGACACCGCCTAAACCCGGTGTCTCTTTTATAATTTAATCCTTCCTGCTTTCAACTACCGCACGATAAACTTCTCGCTTCGGTACGGCGAAATCTTCGGCTACTTTCTTAATTGCCTCTTTTTTCGGCATTCCTTTTTCCACCAAACCCTCCACCGCGTGAATTATTTCTTCCCTAGAAGGAGAGATTTCTTCCCTTCTCCCCTCAGCGCCCCCTACCACCAGGGTTATTTCACCTTTAGGGCGATTATCACTAAAATATTGTATCAATTTGTCTAAATCGCCCCGCACTACTTCTTCAAATTTCTTGGTTAATTCCCGCGCCACCGCCGCCGGCCTGGGTCCCAAAATCTCTCGCATATCTTTTAACGTCTCTAACAGGCGGTGAGGCGACTCGTAAAAAACCATGGTCCTCTCTTCTCCCGCCAGGGCTTTTAAACGCCTGCGCCTCGCTTTTCCGTCATGCGGCAGAAAGCCTTCAAATGCAAAGCGTCGTGTCGGCAGACCAGATACCACCAAACCAGCAATCAACGCATTAGGGCCAGGTACGGGCACAACCGGTATTCCCGCTTCAATTGCTTTAACTACTAGAGAATAACCGGGGTCGGAAATACCCGGCATTCCGGCATCGGATACCAGCGCTACATCAAAGCCTTTTTGTAAAAGCTTTAGTAAGTAATCACCTTTAGTCTCCCGGTTGTGTTCATGATAACTCGTAAGAGAAACATGAATATTATAATGGGACAATAACTTCCTGGTATGGCGGGTATCTTCGGCTGCGACTACTTCCACGTGGCGTAACACATTTAAGGCCCGATGGGTAATATCTTCTAAATTTCCTATAGGCGTTCCCACCAGATATAAAGTTCCTGTTTGCCTCTCCGCCAACTCCGACCCCCCACAATGCACGACTTCCCGTTTGTCGTTTAGCGCTGGAATATCTGTTGAAGCTCAGGGCTGTACCTTTCAAACTCATCATAAATAACCAATACCGGCATAATCTCTAATTTGGCGAATTTTCCTTTAACGGCTTCGATCAGCATAAATTTGGGCGGCTCCGTTAACCGCGGTTGAACAAAACGCAATCTGCTCAGGCCTAAATGGTATTCGTTCAGCAACTGGATTAATTCTTGAATTCTTTCCGGGCGATGAATCAGAGCAAACCTCCCCTGCGGTTTTAATATACCACTCCCTACCCGGATCACATCAGTCAAAGTACATTCGAGCTCGTGCCGGGCAAGCGCTTTAGAAAAGTCGGGATTTATCCTTCCTTCTCCCTTCCGCCAGTAAGGAGGGTTGCTAACCACTACGTCAAACCGATTCGTTCCGAAGACGGCTATAGCCTCGCGTAAATCCCCTTGCTGGATAAAAACTGTTTCCTGCAAATTGTTCAGTTCTACACTTCTCCGAGCCATATCTGCCAGTTCGGCCTGCAACTCCAATCCGACTACCGTTAGGTCTGGTTGGCGACTTTTCAGAAGCAGAGGAATCACGCCCGAACCGGTTCCCAAGTCAATTACCTTTTCCCCCGGCCTGAGGGTAACAAAATGCGCCAACAAAACCGCATCCAGAGAAAAGCGATACCCGCGCTTACTCTGAATAATTTTGATTTTTCGGGTTAGTTCTTCTACCTTTTCATCGGGTCTTAACAGCCCGCCCATCTTTTGGTTTCAAACTCCTTTGGCTTAATCCTGCCCATGCAATTACTTATTATTTTGTTTCCTTTCCTTTTGAAGAAAACTTATACAAAAAAGGCAGTCATTACCTGCTTTTCGAGCCCGGGCAAAATGGGGAGGACATACATGAAAGCCCTCGTCATATAGACGACTTAGATTATCGAAAGCATTGCCTTGAGCCCTCTCTTCATAAAGCTTGGCCCGTAGACGCTCGTTTTCTTCCTCCAAGGCATATATATGCATCTTCAGGTTGCGTACCTCTGCCAGTATGGCATTTAGTTTTTCCTCCAGTTCAATCAAACTTTCGGTCAATTTCATAATCCCGGCTCCTTGATTTAATCTTCCTCCATCTCTTCTACTTCATGGACGGAAAAAATAACCGTCCTTTTATCTTCCAGTTCTACCGTTACATTCTCTTTTAATACATTAATAGCCATAACTTTTCCTTCCCCTTGGGGGGTGTTTACTTTCTTCCCCACGGCAGGGAACTTCTCCTTGGCGCGCTGGTAACTTTCATTTTCAAAACGCAAACAACACATTAGGCGACCACAAATACCAGAAATCTTGCTGGGGTTCAAAGATAAATTTTGATCCTTGGCCATCCGGATGGAAACCGGGTCAAATTCCCCCAAAAAAGAGGCACAACAGAGAACACGTCCACAAACCCCGAGGCCTCCGAGCATTTTAGCTTCGTCCCTTACTCCAATCTGTCTGAGCTCTATCCTGGTACGAAATATAGAAGCCAGGTCTTTTACCAGTTCGCGAAAGTCAACCCGTCCCTCAGCTGTAAAGTAAAAGATTATCTTGCTTACATCAAAGGTGTACTCCACATCGATTAGTTTCATTGGCAAACCGTGTTCTTGAATTTTTCTTAGACATAACTTAAAGGCTTCCTTTTCCTGCCTTTTATTTTCTTCTACCTTTTGCTCATCCTGAGGGGTAGCAATTCTCACTATTTTTTTCAAAGGAGTGACGGTTTCTTCTTCCGGAACCAGCTTTGGTTCCGTAACCACTTCCCCATACTCCAATCCCCGAGCCGTTTCCACTATAACCTTGGTTCCGACCGGTACAGTTAGATTATCAGGATCAAAATAATATATTTTGCCCGCTTTCTTAAAGCGCACCCCAACTACCTTAACCAACTCGTTTCCCTCCCTATTTGACAGCCAGCCTCCGCAATCCAAAAACCAGGTTCTCCAAAACAAGACGTAAATTTACGTTCATGCGAAGAAGTTTCTGAGCCCGTTGGACTTCTTCCAAACCTATGCGGGCTGCTGTAGTAGATGAGGCTACTTGCTTGAGTGCTTCCAGTTGATCATTATTAATTACTAGTTTCTCCTCACCACTTTCCTGCCATACCATAACGTCCCGAAACCAAAGAGCTATAAGCTCTAACATTTCTTGCAGATTCTCTTCTTGTTCTAAACGAGACACGATCGAAAACAGTTCAACCGTATCTGCCCGTAAGATTTTTTGGGCATAATCTATAGCTTCTTTTCTTTTCGTACTTATCTCCTCAGCAAAACGAAATGCCCTGCTCACCCGTCCCTCAGACAGTCGAGCCGCTATGCGAGCCGTCACAGAGGGAATACCTTCCTTTATAAGCATTTCCGCGATTTCTTTTTCTGGTACCGGGTTAAACTTCACCTGTTGACAGCGAGAAACAACCGTAGGAGGCAAACGGTGCACTTGAGTTGTTAAGAGTATGAATACCGTCCCTAACGGAGGTTCTTCTAAAATTTTTAAAAAGCTGTTAGCCGCTTCTCCTGTCATAGCATCGGCTTCCCTTATAAGAATAATCCGGTAATGACCTTCATAATGTTTGTACATCAAGTTTCGTTGCAATTGCCGTAGTTGTTGAATTTTTATGCTTTTTCCCTGAGGATCAATAACCATAAAATCTGGATGATTGCCAGCGGCAATTTTTTGACAGGAAATGCACTGGCGACAAGGTTCGAACCCCTGCCGTCGCAAACAATTTAGAGCCGCAGCAAAGGTATAGGCAACCTTCTCTTTTCCTACTCCCTCGGGCCCCACAAAAAGATAGGCATGGCTGATGCGTTGAGATAAAATTGCCTTTTGTAAAAGCTTAATAGCGTTGTCATGTCCCTTTATGCTTGCGAAGCTTAACATCGTCTCCCACCCAAAACAAAGTAACAAAATTTCTGAATTCAAATCCGAAGCTCTCGTTCTACATAGCTCCAAATTTCTTCGGCTATTTCTGTCACCCGCCGGTCGGCCCGGACTTTTATTATGCGTTTAGGATTTTGTTCCAGTAAGGCCAGGTATCCCTGGCGCACTCTACGGTAAAAGGTTTCTGTTTCTCCTTCTATCCGGTCAGTTTTTCCCGCTTGGCGAACCCGCTCCAGTCCTGCTGCAGGATCTATATCCAAATAAATAGTCAAATCCGGCACCAGGCCTCTGGTAGCGTGATGATTCACCGTTATTATAAAATCAAGGCTAATTCCCCGCCCGTATCCCTGGTAAGCAATGCTGGAATCCACAAAACGATCGCATATGACTACTTGCCCCCGCTGAAGAGCCGGATATACCACTTCCTCCACCAACTGGGCGCGAGCAGCAGCATATAACAGAACTTCAGTGGAAGAGGCCATCGTTTCCTGCCGGGGGTCCAAAAGCAGATTTCTTATGGCTTCCGAAATTTTGGTGCCACCGGGTTCTCTCGCCAGAACAACTTGATAACCTCGCTTCTCTAAGTTTTGAGCCAAAATTTGAGCCTGAGTGGATTTGCCGGCTCCATCCAGTCCCTCTACGGTTATAAACATATTACTGCAACTTCCTCCTTAAGTTAAACTTCAATGATTCTGATACGGTTAAGCAGAGAATTTTTAGACGCCTGCAACACCACACCCTGTTCTCTAACCGCAACCAGATAATTTACGATCTCGTAGGTAATCTCTTCCCCGGGACATACCACTGGGATTCCCGGCGGATACGGAGCCACTATTTCTCCTGCAACTTTTCCTACCGCCTCTTGCAAGGGAATATCTCTCTTAGGAGCAAAATAGGCATCCCGGGGGCTCATCAGAACCTTAGGTAAAGAAGGCATTTTCTCCACCCGCTGCCGAGAACAACGACACCGGAGATAACTGTCCTTGTACCGTTCAGCCAAATCCTGAAGTGCTTTTACTATTTTATCTCCTATCTCCCTGTTATCCCCAATTGTGATTAACATTAAAACGGTAGTAAAATCAGCCATTTCTACCTCAATGGAATAACTATTCCTTAATTCTTTCGCCAGCTGGTAACCTGTTAAACCCAATTCAACCGCCGATATTACCAATTTGGTTAAATCGTAATCCACAAGGGAAGGATACTGGTATAATTCTCTTCCCAAACAATGAATTCCTTTGATAGAAGCTATTTTTGTTCTAACTGTCTCGGCTATCGAAATAACTTCTTCCATTAATTTTGGACCCTCAACTTGCATCTGACTCCGGACCGCATCCAGGGAAGCAAGGAACAGATAAGAAGGGCTGGTGGTCTGCACAATACTTAAAGCCTGCTGAATATCCCAACGACCGACCGCGGTGGGGTGAACATGCAGCATGCCAGTCTGCGTAAGCGCTCCCAGGGTTTTATGAGTTCCGTGCACAGCAATATCAGCACCCGCCGCCATCCCCGAGACCGGCAAACGAGAATGAAAGGCAAAATGGGCTCCATGGGCTTCATCACTGATAACTGTTACTCCATGGGCATGAGCGATATTTACTATGCTTTTCAGATCCGAAACCATACCGTGATAAGTTGGATGTAGAATTAATACGGCCTTACAGTTTTGCCGGAACAGCTTGTCCTGTATATCTTCCGGACTAATCCCCAGGGGAATCCCCCAACGGGGATGTATCTCAGGTTTATAATATACGGGCCGAATTCCCGTTAGAACCATTCCTCCCCAAACAGAACGGTGGGCATGCCGGGGAACCAATACATAATCTCCCGGGCGACAAATAGCCATTAAACTTGCCAGTATCCCTGCCGTTGCTCCATTGACTAAAAAATAAGTCTCTCCCGCGCCAAAACAACGGGCAGCTAATTCCTGAGCCTGTTTAATAATTCCCTGAGGCTGATGTAGATTGTCAAGTCCCGGTACTTCTGTTAAATCAAAAGAAAAACTTTTTTCCCCCAACATTTCACGAAACTTTGGATTGATGCCGCATCCCTGTTTATGGCCGGGGGTATGAAGATTAATATATTTCCCGCCTACATACTGTATCAAGGCATCTAAAATAGGATCCATCTTCCGCTCCCACCCTATCCGCCCCATATTCCTGCATTCATATAGTCATTGTATCATACGGAATCAAACTCTCCAACGGATAAACCAAACTGGCTTCGATCAATACCCGCGCCCTCTTATTTTTTCTTCAATAAAAAGGACCGGTTGTACCGCCGGTCCTTTAGGTTATAAAACAATGCTCAAGCGCTTTCTAATATATTCATAGTTTAGTAGCTATCTTCTTATACCTTTTCTTCTAATTCAACGCCACAACTTCAATATAAAACAACCCTCCCTGCTTTAGGCAAGGAGGGTTGATGAAGTAATAAGTTTCTGGCAGCGACCTACTCTCCCGGGGCAGGAGCCCCAGTACCATCGGCGCAGGAGGACTTAACTTC
>NZ_BDGJ01000022.1 GCF_002207765.1 Calderihabitans maritimus | reverse complement strand
CCAGTATCTCGTCAAGTAAATGCACGTAGATTACTGCTCCGCTCGCTAGCTGCTTCTTGTAGTACCTCCTCTTGTAGGTAATGGGACCCAGGCTGGTGATGATTGTTCTCTCCTCTATACATACGATTTTCCAACCCGTCCGTTTAAGTGAGCGCGCTAGTACTTCGTCGGCGCATTCTAAAAGAACTTTGATGCTTTGACAGTGTGTTTCCGCCACCTGCCTAAAAACTTTTTTCTCGAAGGTCTTGAAATCTATCCCGTCATTGATTAAATTGAGTATAAGAGCTTGTGTCCAGGGATGGTTTAATAGATTTTCACCCCAGCTCTGTATATCAATTAGGTCTATTCCTAATTTAAACTGTGTGTTCATGGGAGAGCCTCCTTTGGTCCCGCTTATCGCGGTTTATTTCCCTTACCATTGGAGGTTCTCCCTTTTTTCGTCTTCTCCTGCTGCTATGGTAATCTATGGCTTTTACCTAGATTTATTTTACTGCTAC
>NZ_BDGJ01000021.1 GCF_002207765.1 Calderihabitans maritimus | reverse complement strand
ACAAGAAGCAGCTAGCGAGCGGAGCAGTAATCTACGTGCATTTACTTGACGAGATACTGGGGTTAAACAAAAGGGGCGCATTATCTCCACGGCTTATAGAACTAGCGGTAGCGCTGGCAGCAGAGATGTCCTATCGCAAGGCCCAAGAAGCCCTAGAAGAAACATTAGGTGTAAGGATA
>NZ_BDGJ01000020.1 GCF_002207765.1 Calderihabitans maritimus | reverse complement strand
ATCATACATAAATCCCCAATTACCATTGGAGGAAAGAAAATCGAAAAAATTACCTAGGTCCACTTGACAGCTTCTTGACGGGGGGCTTGTTTGGACAGGCGGTCGGCGATTTGGTATAATAAAGTAGTATTCCATAATAAGCCAACAGGACGGTGAAGGTTATGATTTCCAAAAAAGAAGTAGAACACGTGGCCTTGCTTGCTCGTTTGGAACTCTCCGAAGAGGAAAAGGAAATGTATACGCAGCAGTTGGGCAGTATCCTGGAATACATTAATAAACTGAACGAGCTGGATACGGAGAATGTGGAACCGACTGCCCATGTTCTGCCCATGCGTAATGTTTTTAGGGAAGATCAATCCCGTACATGGCTGGATAACGAGACGGCATTGGCCAACGCACCTTCCAAGCAGGATGGTTATTTCAAGGTGCCGAGGATAGTTTGAGGAGGGATACGGTTGAATCTGTACGAATTAACGGCTCACGAGCTTCACGAGCTGTTACAGAAGAAAGAAGTCAGCTCCCGGGAAATAACCCAGAGCGTTTTGGAACGGATTGAAGAGGTAGATGATTCGGTAAAAGCGTATGTGACCCTAACCAAGGAAAAGGCTTTACAACAGGCGGACAAGGTTGATAAGTCCTTAGCTTCAGGAGAAACGCTTGGTCCTTTGGCCGGTATACCCATGGGCTTTAAAGATAATATTTGTACCAAAGGTATTAAAACCACCTGCTCTTCCAAAATTCTGGAAAATTTTGTGCCGCCTTATAATGCTACCGTAGTAGAACGGTTGGAAGAGGCCGGAGCAATTTGTTTGGGGAAACTGAACATGGACGAATTTGCCATGGGCTCTTCCAATGAAAACTCCGCCTTTTTTCCTACCCGGAATCCCTGGGATTTGGACCGAGTTCCGGGCGGTTCCAGCGGTGGTGCGGTAGCGGCGGTAGCGGCTGACGAGGCCATCTATACGCTGGGCTCCGACACCGGCGGTTCCATCCGGCAGCCGGCTTCTTTTTGCGGGGTAGTTGGGCTTAAGCCTACATACGGTCTGGTGTCCCGTTTCGGACTGGTAGCCTTTGCTTCTTCTCTGGACCAGATCGGACCTATTACCAAAGATGTTACCGATTGTGCTCTAGTCCTGCAGGCCATTGCCGGACATGATCCGTACGACTCTACTTCGGCGAACCTGCCTGTTCCTGACTACCGACAGGCGTTGGTTCCAGATATCAAAGGCCTGCGGCTGGGGATTCCCCGCGAGTATTTCGGAGAGGGACTTGACGCGGAAGTAAAGGAAGCAGTTAACCAGGCTATATCCAAACTTGAGGAACTGGGCGCCTGTTGTGAGGAAGTCAGCCTACCTCACACCGAGTACGCTCTTCCCGCTTACTATCTTATTGCTCCGGCGGAGGCCAGCTCCAACCTGGCCCGGTACGACGGAGTAAAGTACGGCTACCGGACGGAGGAGGCCAAGGATACGGTAAGCATGTATATGAAGACCCGCAGGGAAGGGTTCGGCCCTGAGGTAAAGCGGAGAATCATGCTGGGTACTTATGCTCTGAGCTCGGGATATTATGACGCTTATTACCTTAAAGCCCTTAAAGTGCGTACTCTTATCAAGAGAGACTTCGATAGGGCTTTTGAAAAATATGATGCATTGATAGCTCCTACTTCTCCTACGGTGGCCTTTAAAATCGGAGAAAAGGCCAATGATCCTCTGGCCATGTACCTTTCCGACATCTGTACCATCCCGGTCAATATGGCTGGTCTTCCGGCTATTTCCATTCCCTGTGGGTTCAGCCAGGGGTTACCGGTCGGGCTGCAGATAATAGGCAAGCCTTTCGACGAGGTGACTATCCTCCGGGTGGCCTACACCTTTGAGCAAAACACCGATTATCATAGGGCGAAGCCGGCGCTGGAGGTGAAGCGGTAATGGCGGAATATGAAGCGGTAATTGGTTTGGAAGTGCATGCGGAGCTTAAGACTAATTCCAAGATTTTCTGTGGATGTACTACCGAATTTGGCGGTGCCCCCAACACGCATGTGTGTCCCATTTGCCTGGGAATGCCGGGAGTACTACCGGTTCTCAACCGCAATGTAGTGGAATACGCTATTAAGGCCGGACTGGCCCTTAATTGTGAAATAGCCGAGTTCAGCAAGTTTGACCGGAAAAATTACTACTATCCCGATTTACCTAAGAACTACCAAATTTCCCAGTACGATCTGCCTATTGCTAAAAACGGTTACCTGGAAATTGAAGTAGACGGCCAGACAAAGAGAATCGGTATTACGCGCCTGCATATGGAAGAGGATGCCGGCAAGCTGATTCATCAAGGCGACGATATAGCGGAGGCGGAATATTCTCTGGTGGACTATAATCGTACTGGTGTGCCTCTAATAGAGATTGTCTCTGAACCGGATTTGCGCTCACCGGTTGAAGCCAGACTCTATATGGAAAAGCTGAAGGCAATTCTTCAATATTGTGATGTTTCGGATTGCAAGATGCAGGAAGGTTCACTTCGCTGCGATGCCAACGTATCGGTACGGCCGAAAGGCAGTACCGAATTCGGGACTAAGACGGAAATCAAGAACTTGAACTCCTTCAAGGCCCTGCAAAGGGCGTTGGAATACGAAATCAAGCGCCAGATTGAGATTTTGGAAGATGGAGGCAGGATAGTTCAAGAAACCCGTTCTTGGGACGAAAGCAAAGGAATTACCATTACCCTGCGCAGTAAAGAGGAAGCCCATGACTATCGTTATTTCCCGGAACCGGATTTAGTACCGCTGGTCATTGATCGGGAATGGGTAGAACGGGTGCGCCAAACGTTGCCGGAGCTACCTGATGCTCGCCGACGGAGGCTTATGGAAGAATATGGGTTACCTGCTTATGATGCCATGGTGATAACTGGCAGCAAGGCCTTGGCGGACTATTTCGACCAGTGTGTGGAAAAATTTTCTGATGCCAAAACGGTAAGTAACTGGATTATGGGCGAGCTGTTGCGATTATTGAATGCCCATAACCTGGAGGTGGAGGATTCGCCGGTAAAACCGGAAGGTCTCGCGGAACTGCTCGCTTTGATTAATAAGGGTACTATAAGCGGGAAAATAGCTAAAACCGTCTTTGAGGAAATGTTCGAGACCGGTAAGGGTGCAGAGGAAATCGTCAAGGAAAAAGGTTTGGTACAGATTACCGATGAAAAGGTGCTGGCGCCTATAGTAGATAAGGTGATAGAGGAGAACCCCAAATCGGTAGAAGACTACCGTAACGGTAAGGACAGAGCCTTTGGTTTCCTAGTGGGCCAGGTGATGAAGGCCACCAAAGGTAAGGCCAACCCCCAATTGGTTAACAAGTTATTGCGGGAAAGGTTGTAACCAATCTGAGGCCCCCTACCAGGGGGCCATTTTAAACCCTAGTGGCCACGGTTAGTTAAACCAGTTTTCGCCCTGGGTAGGTTGATTAAGAAAAAGAGAAATTGTGTTATTCCCAGCAAGCAAATAGAAATTGGAGAAACTAGTGAAAAGATAAAAAATATGCTTAATTTTAGCTCAATAAGCAGGAAAATAAGGGCACACTGGTGAATAAGATATATTGGCGTATTATTTTCGGGAAGTCCAAGCAGGGAGGCAGGGTTCTAGCGAAGCGACGAAGACGGAACATTCGTTAAGTAGAACGAAAAGCTTTCTATCTACAGAATGCAACACCTCCCTGTACCGGTTTCTCGAAGGAGGTGTTTTTTTGTGGCCGGCTGTCAGAGAGCTTTTTGGCAGCATTACCTGAGATTGAGGAGGATGAGACGGTGAAGAGCAGTGGTTGGCTAATCTGGACGTTCTGCAGGCAGGGGAAATTGCCGGTCCCGGAAGAATGACGCAGCACGTATCCAGGGAATTGAGCCAAAGAATAAATTTTTTAAGAAAAGGGGTGATATTTGATGAAAAGACATGTAATAATCGTTGACACTACTCTTAGGGATGGAGAGCAAACGGCCGGAGTAGTTTTTGCCAATAAGGAAAAAGTACGTATTGCAAAACTATTAGATAAGGTAGGCGTTCATCAAATTGAGGCCGGCATTCCCGTTATGGGTGGAGATGAAAAAGAAGCGATTAAGCAAATTGTTGATTCCGGTTTGAAAGCCAGTATAATGGGCTGGAACCGGGCGGTAATTTCTGACATCAAACACTCCCTGGATTGCGGAGTGGATGCGGTGGCCATATCCATTTCCACCTCCGACATTCATATCCAGCATAAGTTGCGGAGTACCCGAGAAGAAGTAATTAAGAACATGGTCAAGGCTGTTGAGTTTGCCAAAAAACATAACTTGTATGTGTCGGTTAATGCGGAAGATGCTTCACGAACCGAACAGGATTTCTTAATTAAATTTGCTAAGGCCGCCAAGGAGGCGGGTGCCGACCGCCTGCGTTTCTGCGACACGGTAGGAATTATGGAACCTTTTAGTACCTACGAACGGATAAAGCATCTCATCGAAGAGGTAAAAATCGATATTGAAATGCATATGCACAACGATTTCGGGATGGCTACGGCTAATACCTTTGCCGGCATCAGGGCGGGGGCTACCCACGCGGGAGTAACGGTTGTCGGTCTGGGAGAGCGGGCCGGCAATGCCGCTCTGGAAGAAGTGGTTATGGCCTTAAAGTACCTGGATAATACCGATTTGGAATTTAACACGGAAATGTTCCGAGAGCTTGCCGAGTACGTATCCTTGGCTTCCGGTCGAGAGTTGCCTGCCTGGAAGGCAATTGTTGGGACCAATATGTTTGCTCATGAATCAGGTATCCATGCCGACGGAATGCTGAAACACGCCCGTACTTATGAGGCCTTCACTCCGGAAGAAGTAGGTTTGGAACGCCAGATTGTTATAGGAAAACACTCGGGTACGGCGGCTATTATTGCCAAGTTTCACGAATATGGTATTCACCTGAATGAAAAAGAGGCTACAGAAATTTTAGCCAGAGTACGGGCTGCGGCGGTCGACCTGAAGCGGTCGCTCTTTGATAAAGAACTGGTATATATTTACGAAGACTACATACAGGGGAAGAGAAAAACTTCTTAAACAGATGAATTTTTGGCTACATCTGACATTACATGAAACGGAGTGAGAAACTGATGAAACATGTAATAACTTTGATACCCGGAGACGGCATTGGACCTGAGATTACAGAGGCGGCCAGGCGAGTGTTAGATGCCTCAGGAGTGGAGATTGAGTGGGAAGTTGTTGAAGCGGGCGAAGCTGTGATTAAGGAATATGGTACTCCTTTACCGGAGCCCGTGCTGGATTCTATCCGCAAAAACAAGGTGGCCCTCAAGGGCCCCTTGACCACTCCGGTGGGGACTGGTTTTCGCAGTGTTAATGTTGCGCTGCGCAAAGCGCTGGACCTTTATGCCAATGTTCGCCCGGCTAAGACGCTTCCTGGTGTGAATAGTCGGTATGATAACATAGATCTTATAGTGGTGCGGGAGAACACAGAGGACCTGTACGCCGGGGTCGAGCACATGGTAGGAGAGGATGCTGCGGAAAGCATCAAGATCATTACCCGCCGGGCTTCGGAAAGAATAGTGCGTTTTGCCTTCGAGTTGGCTAAAAATCAAAACCGGCGTAAAGTAACCGCCGTGCATAAAGCTAATATTCTCAAGCTTTCCGACGGTTTGTTTCTGGAATGTGCCCGTAAGGTTGCCCAGGAGTACCCGGAGATAGAGTTTGAAGACCGCATTGTAGATAACATGTGTATGCAACTGGTACAAAAACCGGAGCTCTATGATGTACTGGTTATGCCTAATCTCTACGGTGACATCCTTTCGGATCTATGTGCAGGGTTAGTAGGTGGTCTGGGCGTGGCTCCGGGAGCTAACATCGGAGATGAGGCGGCCGTTTTTGAGCCGGTGCACGGGAGCGCTCCCAAGTACGCGGGACAGAACAAAGTTAATCCCTTGGCCATCATTCTGTCGGGCGTAATGATGCTGGAACACTTAGGAGAGTTTGAAGCTGCTGCCAGGGTCCGGCAGGCCGTTAATGAGGTTTTAGAGGAGAAGAAATTTGTTACTTATGATTTGGGTGGCAGTGCCGGTACCAGCGAGATGGCCGATGCCATAATCCGCAAAATGCAATAAAGGAGTATATTACTTCAAAAATCACAGCCCTGCAGTTAGTTTAGCTGCAGGGTTTGTCAGTTATGTCAGGCGCCAAATGGCGCTTTTTTTAAAGGATTTACGCAAAACGTCATCGAAATAGGAAGCAGTACGAACAGGTGGTGTACAGGTTGCGCAAAGCTTTATTAATACTCTTAATCGTAAGCATTCTTATTTTAACTTGGTACTTCCGTCTGCCCTCCGGTGATAACCATGCTGAGACCGTTCCTCACCTGTTTAAACCGCTCGGCCGGGAACGGGCACTGATTACCACGGTAGGACAAGGCCCGGAGGGATTAATAGTAGCTAAGATGGCCGATGAGTTAAAAATAAGGAATTATTACCGCTATAAAGCCGAAGCAATCGATGTGGAAGGATACGGTAGCTTGCTGGTGGCAGTCGGATACAGTGATATGGGTATGCTTAGTTCCCGAATCTCGTGGGGGGAGGAAAAACAAAGAGCCTTGGAACTGGTTAAAGCCGCAAAGAAACAGCGCATACCGGTTATTCTTTTACATTTAGGTGGCCGGAGTCGGCGGGGGCATAAAAACGATGAACTAATCAATATGTTAGCACCACATGCCGATTATATGATTGTTTTAAGAAACGGTAACCGAGATGGTTTTTTCAGCCGCATTGCCAAAGAGAATCAAATACCTATAACGGTGGTAAGAGACATGGAAGCCGTCAAAATACCACTCAACTCAGTTTACAGATAGCGGGGGAGGGAGAGGAGCATGGTAAAGATTGTCCCCCGTAAACGCTATGTCTTTTTAATTGGAGTTGTATTGGTTGCTCTGGGTTTCTATATTCCCAAGTTGTTAGTGCCGTTAGCTCTATCTATAGTTGATTTGATAGAAAAAAGTATTAAGAGGGTGGATACTGGTTTATTAATACTGGCGGCGGCAAAGTTGGTGATTTATCAAAGCGTCAAAGGTTTGCCGGGCTATTTAGGGGTCTTTTTAATTGCCGAAAGTATAGAGACGAAAAGAGGAAGCAGAAAATACATTAAATTAATACTTCCGTTAATTATTGTTTCTGCGATGCATTTGATGGTAAACAAAGGCGTGGATAAAACTGATATATTGGTTCCTTTGCTCACAGTGATAGCAGGAAGCCTGTTGATCGAGCAAATGTCTTTTAAAGGAGATAACATTTTTGCTACCACCATAGTAGTTGCCCAACTGGCTTTTGGATTGCAGTGGCTGAATTTAACTCCCTGGCTTACTAATTTTGGCTTCGGCTCCGGGGATCTGGCTACTTCTATTCAAATTGCTAGTAAATTCCTTGTGGGAGATAAAGTAATGAATTTTCTCGGTTTTTCCTTTTGTATTCCCCTGTTGGTTACTGCCGTGATAACTACTAAGCTATTAGCAGTTTATATGAAACGAATTTCTGATGTGGAAATACGTAAGGAGCAGGAAGTGGAATTGGAACGCATGCGCTTGCAGGCAGAGGAAACCCGAATACTCCGCGAGATGCACAGTTTGGTACATGACCTCAAGACTCCTCTCATGACGGTGCAGGGCCTATCCTCTTTGGTTGAGATGGCCACTAGTGAAGAAAAAGTGAGAGACTACTGTCGGCATATAGGAAATGCTGTAGATAAAGTAAACGAAATGATTTCCGAGATTTTATATGAAAAAGTTCGGAAGCCTGCGGAGATTGAAGACCTGATTAATTATGTCCGGGCTCATGTCATGGTTAAAGTGGAGGGAAGAAAAGTATATTTCGAATTAGATGACAATCTACCTGTTTTACGGATAAATAAAATTCGTGTAGCCCGTGCTATAGACAATTTAATCCAAAATGCTTTTCGTGCTACGTCGCCTACAGAGGGCAAAATTTGGATAAGGGTTAGATCTGAGCGACAAGGTGTAACTTTTGAGGTTGAAGATAACGGGGTGGGTATTCCCGCCGAGAAATTGGCGGATATCTGGACCGTGGGGTACAGCACCCGTCCCGAAGGTTCGGGACTTGGCCTGGCTTTTGTCAAAAGAGTGGTTGAGAGCCACCAAGGAACTGTAGAAGTGGAAAGTACTGTGGGTAAAGGAACAACCGTGAGAATATGGTTGCCGGAGGAGGTCGCAAATGACCAAAATATTGGTGATTGACGATGATGCTGGCGTTAGATTTACCCTCCAAGAAATATTTAAGTACGTCGGCTGGAAAACAATAACTGCTGCCAACGGCATGGAAGGTGTTGAAAAATTTAGCAGTGAAAACCCGGATGTAGTAGTAGTGGACTACCACATGCCAGTGTTGGATGGTTTGGAGACAGTGCAGAGGGTAAGAAGTATGGATCAATATGTACCTATAGTAGTGCTGACCGTAGACGAAAGGCAGGAGATAGCGGACCAATTTTTGGATGCCGGCGCTACGGATTTTGCTTTGAAGCCTATTAAAGCTCCCGATCTCATTGCTCGTTTAAAGGTAAATCTGCAAGTAGGCGACCTGCAGAGAAGCAGGGCTAAAATGCAGGAAGATACCTATGTGACCAAAGGTATCAGAACCGCTACCATGAATTTAATTATTAATTATCTTGCCAACCGGAAAGAGCCTGCCACTCTAGAGGAAATCACTAAGGAAGTCGGCTTGGCTTACCAAACTGTCCACCGATACATGATGTATATGGTGCAGGAAGGCAAAGTGGAGACCGAATGTGATTATGGTAAGGTGGGCAGGCCCAAGAACAGATACCGGTTAAAGATAAATCGCTAATCCATGAAATCCAACCTTAATACTTTAAAATACGGCATTTTGCCGTTATTTTTTTTCAGAAAAAAGAGAGAAAATAGGAGAATTGCAACCGGTAGCGAATTGCTTATGTCTATATATACATCGTTACAGGAGTGGCAACATGGCTGAACTGTTAGAAGTAGTCAATTTGAAAACCCATTTTTTCACCAAAGAAGGAATTGTTAAAGCAGTGGATGGGGTGAATTTTTCCCTGAAACCGGGTCAAACAATGGGTATCGTAGGAGAATCCGGTTCAGGAAAATCCATCACCGCCCTGTCTATTATGCGTTTGGTTCCTACGCCCCCCGGTAAAATAGTGGACGGGCGAATCTATTTTAATGGTAGAGACATTCTCCGTTTATCCGAGGAAGAAATGCGCAAAATTCGGGGAAATGAAATATCTATGATATTTCAGGATCCCATGACCTCTCTCAACCCTGTGCTTACGGTGGGAGAACAAATAGTAGAAGCTCTGGTTTACCACAGGAAGATGAAAAAGAAAGAAGCCTGGGCGGAGGCAGTGGAGCTACTGGAAAAGGTTGGTATTCCCGAAGCCCGTTCCAGGGTAAAACATTATCCCCACCAATTTAGTGGGGGTATGAGACAGCGGGCGATGATAGCCATGGCCATAGCATGTAATCCCAAACTTTTGATTGCTGATGAACCAACTACGGCACTTGATGTTACCATTCAGGCGCAAATTTTAGATTTGATGCGCAATCTGAAGAAAAACTACGGGACAGCTATTATTATGATTACTCACGATCTGGGTGTGGTAGCGGAGTTGTGTGAACAAGTACTGGTAATGTATGCGGGGACTCCGGTGGAGTTTACCGACGTAAAAACACTTTTTGGCAATCCCAAACACCCGTATACATGGGGGTTATTACAGTCCATTCCCCAATTATATGATGATGAAAAACAGAGACTGAAACCCATCAGAGGCATGCCCCCTGATTTAAAAAATATGAAAGAGTGCTGTCCCTTTGTGAATAGGTGTGATTACAGTAAAGCTATTTGCCACAGAATGCGCCCGGTTGCCAAGGAACTGGCTCCCGGGCACAGAGTAGCCTGCCACCTATATTAAAATTGGAGGAATTGCATGAGCGAGGTATTACTGGAAGTAAGGAAACTGAAAAAATATTTCCCCATTACCAAAGGTATATTTTCCCGGCAGGTGGGGGTAGTTAAAGCTGTTGACGGAGTTTCATTTACGGTACATAAAGGCGAGACCTTAGGGCTGGTAGGAGAATCCGGTTGCGGAAAATCCACCACCGGGCGCTGTATTCTGCGGCTCATTGAACCTACCTCCGGAGATATTTACTTTCAAGGGAAAAACATAAGAAATTTAAAACCGGCGGAGATGCGGCGTATGCGCAAAGAGATGCAGATAATTTTTCAGGATCCGTATGCGTCTCTTAATCCTCGCATGACCGTGGGTGAGATTATTGCGGAGCCCATGCTCCTTCACGGAATTGCTAAAGGCTCCGAAGCCAGAAAGCGAGTATTGAAATTATTGGATACCGTAGGGTTAATGAAGTATCATGCAGACCGTTATCCCCACGAATTTTCGGGCGGACAGCGACAGCGCATTGGCATTGCCAGGGCGCTAGCTGTAAATCCCAAGCTGATAATTTGTGATGAGCCGGTTTCCGCGCTGGATGTCTCTATCCAAGCTCAAGTGATTAATCTGCTGGAAGATTTACAGCAGGAATTCGGTTTGACCTATGTTTTTATTGCCCATGATTTAAGTGTGGTTAAGCATATTTCCAGGCGGGTGGCGGTAATGTACCTCGGCCGCATTGTGGAAGTAGCTTCGGATAAGGAACTGTATCGCAATGCCCACCACCCTTATACCAAGGCGTTGCTTTCCGCCATACCAATACCTGATCCGACGGTAAAAAAAGAGCGGATTATTCTGGAAGGGGATGTACCCAGTCCCATTAATCCGCCTTCAGGATGCAATTTTCATACTAGGTGCAAATATGCAATGGAGATTTGCCGGCGTGAGGTGCCGACTTTTAAGGAAGTGGGGGATGGACACCAGGTAGCCTGTCACCTGTTTTAAATTGTTCTTTTCTACGGGGAGGTGATAGCTGGTTTTTCGAACAGAACACAACTTGCATATAACTTAAATTGAGAATAAGGAGGTCAACTCTTGTTATGAAAAAGATCGCTTGGATAGTAGTTGTAATGTTAGTCTTGAGCCTTGTTTTGGCAGGCTGCGGCACAAGCGAAAAGTCTGCCGTTAATAACGAGTCGGGGGACAAGCAATCTGAAGCTTCGGCAGAAAAGGTTTTCGTCTTTGGCCGAGGTGGGGACTCGGTGGGGCTTGACCCTGCTAATGTTACCGATGGAGAATCTATCTATGTAACCCAACAGATATACGATACTTTGGTGAAATATGACAAAGAATCTACTAAGGTAGTTCCTGGCCTGGCCGAAGAATGGGAAGTATCTAAGGACGGTCTGGAATGGACATTTAAACTGCGTAAGGGCGTGAAGTTCCACGACGGTACGCCTTTTAACGCTGAAGCGGTAAAATTTAATTTTGACCGGTGGATGGATGAAAATAACCCGTATCACCACGGCGACTTTGAATATTACATGTATATGTTCGGAGGATTTCCCGGGATAATTTCCTCAGTGGAAGTTGTTGACGAATATACCGTAAAGATTGCCTTGGAGAAACCTCTTGCTCCCTTCATTCAAAATCTGGCTATGCCCGCTTTTGCCATTGCCAGCCCGGAAGCCATCAAGAAATATGGTGAGGATTACTTTAAACATCCGGTGGGTACTGGCCCCTTTAAGTTTGTGGAATGGAAGAAGGATGATAGAATTGTTCTGGTGAAGAACGAAGAATACTGGGGCCCCGAACCCAAGTTAGACAAAGTAATATTCCGCACCATTCCTGATAACACCGCGAGATTAATGGAACTGGAAGCTGGAACCATTGATGCCATGATTGGCGTCAACCCGGATGATGCAGCCAGAATTAAAGAAAATCCCGACTTGCAGCTGCTACTGAGGCCGAGTATGAATGTCGGTTATTTGGCCATGAATACGGAAAAAACACCTTTCGATAACGTATTAGTAAGAAGAGCCATCAACCATGCCATCAACAAAGAGGCTCTTATCGAGGCTTTCTACGCCGGGTTTGCAAAGCCAGCCAAAAACCCGATGCCTCCCAGTTTATGGGGATACAATGATGACATAGAAGATTACGAATATGACCCGGCCAAAGCTAAAGCTTTGTTGGCTGAGGCAGGTTATCCCGATGGGTTCGAGACCACCCTGTGGGCCATGCCG
Organism: Calderihabitans maritimus; assembly: GCF_002207765.1. Taxonomy (NCBI): domain Bacteria; kingdom Bacillati; phylum Bacillota; class Clostridia; order Neomoorellales; family Calderihabitantaceae; genus Calderihabitans; species Calderihabitans maritimus. Next base: position 40,631 of record NZ_BDGJ01000020.1, on the reverse strand, counting down.
GTAGCCCGTCCCTATATGCCCCAACCTATGGAAATTGCCCAGGCTATCCAGCAGGATTTGGCTGCTGTAGGTATCAAAGCGGAAATCGTTACCTATGACTGGGCAACTTATCTGGAAAAAGGAGAAAAAGGAGAACACGACCTTTATTTACTTGGCTGGACGGGGGATAACGGCGACCCGGATAACTTCCTTTATGTATTGCTTGATAAGAACAATGCGGTTAAAGGTGCTGCCAGCAACGTGGCCTTCTATAAGAACGATAAGGTTCATGACCTCCTGGTAGAAGCCCAAATGGAAATGGACCAGTCCAAGCGCGCCGAACTTTATGAAGAAGCACAGGTTTACATCCATGAAGACGCCCCCTGGGTACCTCTGGTACATTCCACTCCCGTACTGGCTGCTAGAAAGAATGTTACCGGTTGGGTACCTCATGCTACTGGTTCTGAAAGTTTTATTGATATTGATATACAGTAAGAACTATGTTTGATAGGCAGATACTAAACGACTTTCGGGGAAGCCGTTTGGCTTCCCCGCATTCTGAAATGATTTAGCTCCTTGATGGAGGGCACGCCATGCTGACGTACATCGCAAAACGTTTATTAATGTTAATACCGGTACTGGTCGGAGTATCTATTATCGCTTTTTTACTTATCCATCTGATCCCCGGCGACCCGGCGCAGGTTATCCTGGGTGAAAGAGCTACGCCGGAAGCACTGGAAAAATTGAGAGAGGAATTGGGACTTAACGACCCGTTATACATACAGTATTTTAGATTTGCCCGGAATGTGCTGAGGGGAGATCTGGGGCGATCTGTGATCAGCCACGAACCCGTTGCCGCCGAACTTGCCGAAAGATTTCCGGCGACCATTGAACTGACCATTGCGGCCATGTTGATAGCCATTGTGATCGGGGTGGCTGCGGGAGTGATTTCCGCCGTAAAACAGTATTCCTGGTTTGATAACCTCAGCATGACCGGAGCTCTGGTAGGGGTTTCCATGCCCATATTTTGGCTGGCACTGATGTTGATTTGGATTTTTTCCAATCTACTGGGATGGTTTCCGCCCTCCGCCAGATTAAGTCATACGGTGGACATTCCTGTAGTTACCAATTTTGTGGTTATTGATAGCCTGCTGGCCGGCGATATGCAGGCATTAAAAGACGGCCTCTGGCACCTGGTTTTACCGGCTATTGCTCTGGGGACCATTCCCATGGCCATTATTGCCCGTATGACCCGGTCAAGCATGCTGGAAGTAATGAGACAGGATTACATCAGAACAGCTAGGGCTAAAGGTTTAAAGGAGAACCTCGTGATATTCAAGCATGCTTTAAAGAATGCGCTTCTACCGGTAATCACGGTGATGGGACTGCAATTTGGGATTTTACTGGGCGGTGCAGTTATGACGGAGACCATTTTTTCCTGGCCGGGCGTCGGCAGGTACATGTACAACGCCATCATGGCCAGGGATTTTCCTGCGGTTCAGGGAGGAATTCTCGTAATAGCAGTGGTTTTTGTTTTGGTCAATTTGGCGACCGACATTCTTTATACCTTTTTAGATCCGCGAATTAAGTTTGACTAGGAGGCGCCACATGCAAAACATGAACTTACAATTGGAAACTCAAACAGAGGTGAAGGATAAGGCAACTAAAAGCAGTCTCTGGTTGGAAACGTTACGACGCATAGTGGCCCGCAAGTCGGCCATGGTAGGGGCCTTTATCGTATTTGCTTTGATTTTTGTTGCTATGTTCGCTCCCTACCTGGCACCTTACCACCCCACCGAAGATGGCAAGCTGGTGGATCGTTTAAAGCCACCTAGTGCGGAACACTGGTTGGGAACGGACTCATTGGGTCGGGATATTTTAAGCCGTATTATTTTCGGGGCTCGCATTTCCATCCAAGTTGGGATAATTTCCGTTGGTATTGCTATGAGCATTGGTACTTTGGTGGGAGCTGTTGCCGGGTATTACGGCGGATGGATTGACCTTGTAGTTATGCGTCTAATTGATATTATGATGGCCTTTCCCAGCATACTCCTGGCCATTGCTATTACCGCCGTATTGGGGCCTAGTCTCCAAAACGCCATGGTGGCTATCGGTATTGTATACATCCCCACCTACGCCAGGATAGTACGTTCATCGGTGCTTTCCGTAAAGGCCACGGAATATGTGGAGGCAGCCAAAGCCATCGGTGCCAACGATTTTCGCATAATTTTCAAGCACGTGTTGCCTAACTGTATAGCACCTATCATTGTGCAGACAACCATGGGCATAGGTACCGCTATCCTGGAAGCGGCAGGTCTTAGTTTCCTCGGGCTGGGAGCCAGACCTCCTCAGCCCGAATGGGGTTTCATGCTTGCCAATGCCCGTCAGTTCATTCGGAACGCGCCTTGGGCAACAGTTTTCCCCGGTCTGGCTATCATGCTTACCGTCTTAGGCTTCAACCTTTTAGGGGATGGATTAAGGGATGCTCTGGACCCGAGATTAAAAGAGTAAGTCGGATTATTCACTGGTTTACTATGTTACAGCAAGAGAGGCCGTTGACGAAGTTGCAGGTCAACGGCTTCTATTATTTGATACATAAATTTTTCTATTAGTTTCCTAACATACAATAATGCTTTTTCCTCATAATATAGTTAGAATTAAAATCAAGACCAGGAGGTTTTACCGGTGACGGACAGGAAATACACTCGGTACGGAGACTTGGAAAACAAGCTATGGAGTATGCGGGAAGCTAACTATCCCGATGGAGTGGCGGTAGACCCGCTACCGATTACGGCGGGGGAAGAGATCACCGTTCTCTATTACGGGCTACTTGCCCAATCCGGGGCCGACCAGGTCTGGCTTCACTGCGGTTTTGGGCCGGCCGATCGCTGGTATGACATAAATGACTATCGCATGGAACGAACCGAAAGGGGTTGGGTGAAGAAATTCAAGGTAAAAAGCGGAGACCGCCTGAACTTCTGTTTCAGAGATAGTGCCTACAACTGGGATAACAATAACGGCCGGAACTGGAGTTTTGAAATTCACGAAGGCAATCTGCCCTAATCGGAACGGGGCAGATTTTTTTGTAGGCGCCTCGAACTAATGTCGCCTTACGCCTACATCACCCAGCCTCACCGGGGATAGTACAACTGCTGAGTGGCGGGTTAGACGGCCTTGAACAGGGTTGCCTTGGCTTTGCTCATGGCCCGGGTGTAGAGGTCGAGGTACTTCAACGCCGACTGGGACCAGGAGTAATTGGCTCGCATGGCGTTGGCCATCAGTTCCTTCCATACCCCCGGCTGGTGGTAGTAGGCCTCCAGGGCGCGGAAAATAGTGTCCTTTAAAGCTTCAGGGGTGTAAGGTGCAAAAGAGAAGCCGTTTCCATTAACGGGATCTTTATGAATGTCGGTAATGGTATCCTCCAGCCCGCCGGTAGAACGTACTATGGGGATGGTTCCGTAGCGCAGGCTGATGAGCTGTCCCAGCCCGCACGGTTCAAAACGAGAAGGCATAAGAAACATATCCGAACCGGCATAGATTCTCTGTGCAAGATCGGGATCAAAGCCGATTTTGACGGCCATTTTATGGCGGTACTTAACCTGCAAGGAAGAGAAAAGCTGTTGGTAGTAATCCTCCCCGCTGCCCAAGATTACCAACTGGAGGTTCTTGTGCATCAGCTCGTCTATTATGGGAGCAATTAGATCCAAACCTTTTTGATTAACCAGACGGGAAATAACGGATATCACTGGTATATCTTCTACCGGCAGGTTTAGCTCTCTCTGCAGGGCCTCTTTGTTCTTTTTCTTCAAATGTAAAGTATCCGCATCGTAGTTTACGGCGATCCGCGGGTCGGTTTTCGGGTCAAAAACGTCGTAATCAATACCGTTTATAATACCGTAGAGGTCCTGCCCTCTCTTGCGCAAAAGGCCATCCAGTCCTTCTCCCATTTCCGGGGTTTGAATTTCCAGAGCGTATTTGGGGCTGACCGTGTTTAAAACGTCGGCGTACAGAATTCCCGCTTTCATATAATTAACCTGGCCGTAAAATTCCAACTGCTCGGGAGTAAAAAATTCGTCTCCCAGAGCCATTATCTTCAGGGCTTCGCGATCAAAACGTCCCTGATACTGCAGGTTGTGAATGGTGAACAGGGTGGCTATTTTTTGGTAAAAAGGATCCTCTTTAAACTTAATTTTCAAAAAAAGGGGGATCGGTCCTGTCTGCCAGTCATTGCAGTGAATGACATCGGGCTTAAAATCAATGCGGGGTAGCATAGAAAGTACGGCTTTACAGAAGAAGTTGAAGCGGGCGGCATCATCCGGATGCCCGTAGAGGCCGTCGCGGTAAAAGTACTGGTAATTATCTATTAGATAAACCGGTATAGACTTTTTCTGCTGTTGCACCCGGGTTTCCATAGAAGCTTGGCGAACAATCGCAGTTTCCAAATGGCCGTCCATTTCTACGGGAAAGTCAGTGAGGTACGGAACGTCATTTATTTGTTTATAGCGGGGAAGTACAACCCGTACATCATGGCCATGGGCCGCCAGGGCTTTCGGCAACGAACCAGCGACATCGGCCAGCCCTCCGGTTTTGGCAAAAGGAGCTACTTCGGAAGCGACAAAAAGGATGTTAAGGTGTTTTTTACCCATGGATTAAACCTCCTTATCGCAGGTTTTCCGCGCTAGACTCGGGCGTGGTAGGGTTTATATAGAATCCGGTCCCCCATTCGAAACCGGCCACTTTAGTTAAACGAGGTAGAATTTCTATATGCCAGTGATACATCTTGTCACTCCCGTAAGGAGCGGTGTGAAGGACCAGATTATATGGGGGATCCTGGAGCGTGTTCCGAAGACGGCCGGTGATCTCTTTCAGAATCCCGGCCAGGCCTTCTATCTGGGCCGAAGAAATTTCACCAAATTCCTCTTGATGCTGACGGGGAATTATCCAAATTTCAAAAGGGAACCGGGAAGCGTAGGGGCAGAAAGCAACAAAATGGGCGGAGGCGTAAACAATCCTTGTTTCCTCTAGGAGTTCCCGGTTTAAAAGTTCGCAGTAGATGCATTTACCGAAATTGGTATCGTATTTATGCACTCCTTCCAATTCTTCAAGTATGGTTTTGGGAACCACTGGAGTAGCAATAAGCTGGCTGTGCGGATGTTCTAAAGAGGCTCCGGCCTCCGGGCCGTGGTTGCGGAAAATTTGCGTATAACGGATCTTTTTGTCAGTTGAGAGTGCCTGATAGCGTTCTTTCCATGCCTCAACTACCCGGACCATTTGTTCCAGGGAAAGTTCCGGAAAGGCAGCCTCATGCTCAGGGGTTTCAATGATTACTTCGTGGGCTCCGACGCCGTTCATAGTTTCGTGTAATGAGTCTTCATGACGTTCCGGTGCTACCCCCGGTTCAAGGGCGGCGAACTTGTTGGGAACCACCCGTACCGACCAACCTTCCTCATCGGGATTGGTACCTTCTTCCCGGAAGGCGAAAACCTCCGGAGGGGTGCTTTTTTCATTTCCCGGGCAAAAGGGACAAAAGCCCCCTTTTTTTGTATCTGTTTCTTTCTCACCAGATTTGACAAAGTCGGAAGGTCGTTTTGCTCTTTCAGTCGCAATTACGACCCAGGTACCAGTTACCGGGTCCTTACGCAATTCTGGCATGTTCATACCTCCGTTAATTTTGAGCCAAGGGTGAGTTTCTTCCATTAGCATGATCTTAAACAGCCACTTTTATTCCGGTTAGAAATCGTTAAAGCATAAAAGAAGGGGGAAATAGGAAAAATATTTTTGTCCGCTTGAGTTTAGCGTTTGACGGAATAGTTCAAGCAAAAGAGACGGGAGGCTGAAGGATTTGCGGGTATTGATGTTAACCTGGGAGTATCCGCCTAAAAGTGTGGGTGGATTAGCCCGGCATGTGGAAGATCTGGCGGCTGCCATACCTCAAGATCAGTGGGAAGTACACGTGTTAACCTGTGGAGAACCGCACCTTCCTACTTCCGAGGAAATCAACGGAGTTTATATCCACCGCGCAGTACCATATCAACTGTCCACTCCCGACTTTATAACCTGGAGCCTCCAATTTAACATCACCCTGTTGGAATACGCAATTAATCTTCTTCAGGCCAAGGAATTCGACCTGATTCACGCCCATGACTGGCTGGTAGCCTATGTGGCCCGTGCCCTGAAACATGCTTACCGGTTGCCGCTGGTAGCTACTATCCACGCCACGGAAGCCGGGCGGAACCATGGTTTACATAATGATGTCCAGCGATTCATAAGTAGCGTGGAGTGGTGGCTTACCTACGAAGCCTGGAAAGTAATTGTCTGTAGCCAGCACATGAAACAGGAAGTACACCACCTTTTCCAATTACCGCTGGATAAAATTGAAGTTATCCCCAACGGAGTTAACCCCGAAAGATTCAAGATGGTCACTCCAGTACCCGGTTTTCGGGAAAGGTACGCCAGGCCGGAAGAAAAGATTGTATTTTTCGTCGGCAGGTTGGTAAGGGAAAAAGGAGTGCAGGTTCTTTTAGAAGCCGTGCCTCGTGTTTTGCGTTCCTTTCCGCAAACTAAATTTGTAATTGCAGGCACGGGACCCATGGAGGCTCATCTGAAATATACGGCTGGAGCTCTCGGCATAGAGCATAAAGTATATTTCGCCGGTTATATTGACGATGAAACCCGTAACCGGCTGTATGATGTGGCCAGCATTGCTGTCTTTCCCAGTCTTTACGAACCCTTCGGTATTGTGGCACTGGAAGGCATGGCTGCCGGTACTCCGGTTGTGGTATCTGACACCGGCGGTTTATCTGAGATTGTGGAACACGAAGTTAACGGTTTAAAAGCGCTGCCGGGTAATGCCGATTCTCTGGCGGACCAGGTGTTACGTCTCCTGCACGATGAAAATTTAGCGGCGCGTCTGAAGAGCCGTGCCCTTCAACAGGTGAAAACCGTTTATAACTGGCAGCGGATCGCAGAAGCTACGGCTAAAGTTTACCGGGAAGTTCGTCAGGCCTACGAACGTAATTGGTGGCCGCATGAATCGCGGCCGTTAAACCGGCTAATTAATCATGCCATGCGCTTGTTCAACCCTCGATGGCTGCACCAAAATTCCGACCGTCACCAGTATGCCCGCTATACTCTGGTAGACCAGCGGGTAGCATCTATACACCAGTATCAGGGAAGGAGAGATTGGTGATGAAAGCTATTATTATGGCCGGTGGAGAGGGCTCTCGCTTGCGTCCTCTGACCTGCGATCGTCCCAAGCCGATGGTTCCGGTGGCCAACCGGCCGGTAATGGAATATGCAATAGAGTTGCTCAAAGAGCACGGTATAACTGAAATTGGCGTTACCCTTCAATATTTGCCGGAAGCGATTCGAGACTACTTTGGAGACGGGGCTGATTTCGGGGTCAATCTCCATTATTTTGTAGAGGAGACTCCTCTCGGAACGGCGGGCAGTGTTAAAAATGCCCAAGAATTCTTAGATGATACCTTCTTGGTGGTTAGTGGAGATGCTCTAACCGATTTTAATTTAACAGAAGCCGTCAAGTTTCACCGGGGAAAAGGTGCTCTGGCTACTTTAGTTCTAACCACGGTAGCCAATCCCTTGGAATACGGAGTAGTTATCACTGCTCCAGACGGAAGTATCCGGCGTTTTTTAGAGAAGCCGGGATGGGGTGAAGTGTTCAGCGATCAGGTAAATACGGGTATCTATGTGCTGGAACCGGAGGTTCTTAATTTTATTCCGGAGAAAACCAAGTACGATTTCAGCAAGAATCTGTTCCCCCTTTTGTTGGAAAAAGGCAAGCCCCTCTATGGATTTCTTATGCCGGGATACTGGTGTGATATCGGTAACCTGCAACAATACCAGCAGGCTCACCATGATATTTTGGAGGGTAGAATTCAGGTTGCATTGCGGGAACAACAGCTTAAAGAGGGAATATGGGTGGGGACGGGTACTGAAATCAGTCCCGGGGCGCAGGTTAAAGGACCTATCATAATCGGAAATTGCTGCAAAATAGGGGAAGGGGTGGTAATTGAACCTTATACGGTTATCGGAGATAATGTCATCCTAGAGGAAAATAGCTCCGTCAAACGAAGCATCATCTGGAATAACAGTTACATAGGTAAAGGAGCCGCACTGCGGGGTACGACAATTTGCAACCGGGTAACTGTTGGTGTTAATGCCAGTATTTACGAAGCTACAGCTATCGGTGACGACTGTCATATTCAGGAAAACAGTGTAATTAAGCCGGGAGCTAAATTGTGGCCACACAAGACGGTGGAACAGGGAGTTACGGTGAGAAATAGTCTTGTATGGGGTACCCGTATAAGCAAAAATCTTTTTGGACTGCAGGGAATTTCAGGATATGTAAATCGGGACATTGCACCAGAGTTTTGTTCGCGCTTGGGAGCGGCTTACGGTAGTGTTTTGGGAAGAGAAGACCAGGTAGCAATTAGCGCCGACGCTTTTGAGGCTACGCAAATGTTAAAGAGCGCCTTCATGGCTGGAGTTCAATCCGCCGGAGTAAATATATATGATTTAGGCCGGATTATTATGCCGGTCAACCGTTTTGCAGTCCGTTCCCTGGGAGCCAAAGGAGGTGTTCATTTTAAGACGGACGCCGATGACCGGGAAAAGGTTTGGATCCATTTTGTAGACCACAATGGTATAAACGTCAACCGTGGGGTGGAAAGGAAGATAGAAAACCTCTTTTGGCGGGAGGACTACCGGCAGGTTAAGGCTGCGGACATAGGCAGGGTAATGGATATGCCTCACGTTCTAGACCTGTATCGAGACAACCTTATGGATGAAGTGGAGACAGAAATTATTCGGGAGGCCGGTTTAAACCTGGTAGTCACACACTCGCCCCATCTGGAGCCGGTTTTATTACCGGTTCTGGAGCAACTGGGCTGTAAAATAAGCCGTTTTAAACTTGGCGGGGAGGAAGAGTATTCCTTCCAAAAGGCTAAAGAAAAGATACCTGCTCTGGCGGAAGAGGTGGTAAGGCAACAGGCAGATTTAGGTGTGGTGATGGACGGCAATGCGGAGCGATTGATCCTGGTGGATGAGCGAGGAAACATTATTGATGACCATCTCTTTACCGCTCTGGTTAGTTTGGTGGTTCTCCGGGCCAATAACGGTGGTACGGTGGTGGTCCCGGTTACGGCTCCCGGAGTTATAGAGCAAATGGCGAAGCAGTACAACGGGCAGGTAGTAAGGACTAAAACAGCTCCTCAAGCTTTCATGGAGTTTACTTTAAAGGAAGAAATTGCTTCCCGCCAGGGAAAGTTTGCCCAATTTATGCTGCAGTTTGATGCGGTTCATGCTCTGGTGAAAATACTAGATTTCGTGTGCGGTCACCAGGTGAGCCTAGGTGAGTTAGTGGCATCTATACCGAAGTTTTATCTCAGTGAAAAAACTACCGAATGTCCCTGGGAAGCGAAGGGGAAAGTGATGCGCATGTTGATTGACGAACAAAGGGATAAACAGGTAGAGCTTTTAGACGGAGTTAAAATTTATCATGACAACGGGTGGGCGTTAGTCCTTCCTCATGCGGAAGAACCCCGTTATCAGGTTTACAGCGAAGCCTTTTCCCAGGAAGCCGCCGAAGCTCTTACCGACTTTTACGTGAACCGGATCCGTTCCGTCCTGGGCGAGAAAAGTCATACCTGAATAAAAAGCGCCATTTATTAATATAATGGAAGGGGGAACCAGAGATTGAAAATAATAACCTAAATACCTAAAAAGTAACACCCCAGGTAGTGACCTGAGGTGTCAATTTGTTTCTACTACTCTAATTTCTGGAATCTGGTTTCTGTTATGCTTCAATTTCAACTACTTTTTTTCTCGTGAGCATTTGTTTCAAAAATACGGCCGTTAGGAGAGCTAAACCAATGCCGTCAGTGGTCAACGCGGGATGAAAAAGCAGGAAGGCAGCTCCACCTAATATTATTCGCTCCAACAATCCTGTATCTGTTATAAAATATCCTTGTAATGCCGGTCCTGCCGCGATAATCCCTAGGGAGACAGAGATGAATGTAATGATAATCTCTGTTACCGTCCCGTTTAAGAGAATTGGCGTATAGGCAAATAAGAAGGGCATAAGATAGAGACCTTTGCCAAACTTAAATGAGGTCCAACCGGTTTTCATAGGGTCAGCCCCGGCGATTCCTGCGGCAGCAAAGGCAGCCAAACAAACTGGTGGCGTAATATTAGCGTCCTGGCTAAACCAAAAGACTATCAAATGAGAGGCCACAAGTGGTACTCCCAATTTAGTCAGTGCTGGCACGGCAAGAATAGCCAAAATGATATAAGATGAGGTAACTGTCAAACCCATACCAAGAACATAAGACGCCAAACCTACCAATATTATAGCAATTGGTAACATACCCCCCGATAGAGAAACTACCAGGTCAGAAAATTTCAACCCTAAGCCGGTGAGGTAAACTATCCCAATGATAATACCAATAGTGCCTGCCGAGGCTCCGATAGTTAAAGACTTTACTGCGGCATCTCTTAACAGTTTAACAAATTCCCTCCAACTGATGCGGGTTGATTTATTGATCATGCCGACGGCTACAGTTGTAACGATGGCCCAGAATCCTGCTTGAGACGGTGAATATCCCTGCATTAATAATAAGATAATAGCTGCCAACGGTAAGACAAAAAACCAACCGCTTTTAATTACTTCTTTGATATTCGGCAAGTCGTTTTTGGAAAGTCCTCTAAGCCCGGTTCTGGCCGCCTCCAAATCTACCAGCCATAAGACGGAACCAAAATATAGCAAGGCCGGAATAATGGAAATCTTCACAATATCCCAATAAGGCACTCCTGCAAATTCTGCTATTAAAAAGGCTCCGGCACCCATAATCGGTGGGACCATTTGGCCTCCTGAAGAGGCGGCGGTTTCCACGCCTGCAGCTACGTGTGGCTTGTAGCCTGTTTTTTTCATTAACGGGATGGTAAAGGTACCGGTAGTAATTACATTGGCTACCGCACTACCGGACACGGAACCCATTAACCCGCTTACCAGAACGGCTGCCTTTGCTGGTCCACCACGGGTGCGCCCGGTTAGAGCATAGGGAAGATCGATAAAAAATTTGGCGGCACCCAATTTATCTAAAAACGTACCGAAGATGATGAATAGAAAAACATACTTAGCAAAAATAGATGTAACTATACCAAAAATACCGAAAAGGGTGGTGAATTGATATGTCGCGATACGCTCAATGGAAAATCCCCGGTGGGCAATTATACTCGGCATGTATGGCCCGAAATAGGCGTAGATTAGAAATACAATGGCAATTATGGGAAGAGTATTTCCTAAAACACGCCTGGTAACTTCTAAAGTTACTATTATGGCCATGATACTAAAAATTATGTCTGTCTGGGTAACTTCTCCGGCACGGAATGTCATTTTTGGATATTCAACAATAAAATAGACGATAACTGCAACCGATGCAGCTAAGAATAAGTAGTCTATGATGGATAACCTATGGCGTGGAGATTTTTTTGTGGCCGGATAAAGCATAAAGCATAAAACAAAGGTAAAACCAAGATAAAGTCCCCGATTTAACTGGGGATTAGGAACTCCGAATTTTGCAATATAGATATAAGTCAGTGTAAACAGGCTGGCTACAATAGTAAAAATGATGCCCAGCGGACCGGAAAGGGTGCGAGTTTTATTCTCAGCAGTGTTTACTGATTCTTCATTTTTGATGGTCATGCTGTTCCCCCTTTCCCCAACAAGGTTATTCTCGGTACTTTCAATATTTCTACTTTGACGCGTTCATTACTGTTTAGGTGTTTCCACAGGGGAATCTCCTGGTCATTTATAAACAGAGTGTGCTTGGCAATATGACCTACCCGCAGAAAGAATGTTCCGATTGCCCGGTTCATGTCACTCACTATGTTCCAACCGTCTTCAAAGGTCACGGTTTGTTCGTAAGGTCCCATACCGGCGCCAAGCATTTTAAATTTAGTATCGGTTAGGACGATTGTTCCATCAGCTGCGACATGAAATTTTTCCCAAATAGGTTGTCTGTCCACTGAGTGAATATAGCGAATGCTAAATTCGGTGCCCGAATGTACCGGGATACGAGTTACAACTAAGTCTCTTTCAACACTTTTTACTTGGAGCACTAAGACCGGGCTAATAAGAAAATATATGGTACTTAAAACTAACAGGGAAAGAACCAGCAAGGGGCCGGGTCTTATTCGGCCCCTGTCGACTCGAATGGTATTCATTATTTTGCTTCCGGAGGAATTAACCTGTCGGGTATTTCTAAGCCAAGCTCTTTATAGTACTTAAGTGCTCCCGGGTGCAACGGCACTACAGCATTGGCGATAGTGTTTTCGGGGGTAGTCCAGTTAGCTGCCTTATGGATATTGATTAAGGTTTCCCTATTCTCAAACACTGCCTTAACTATCTTGTAAATTAGGTCTTCTGGGGCATCCTTGCTGGTAATCATGGTGTTCCATACAGTAGGAGTTGGGACTGCTTCATCTTGTCCTTTGTAGGTTCCTGCTGGAACTTCCCCTGCATTGTAGAACGGGTACGCGCTAGTGATTTTATCTAAATCTTCTTGGCTAAAGGGTATAATGTAGATATCTTGTGTGGCTGCTAGTTCGGTAATGGATGATGTGGGCGCAGCAACACTCCAGATACCGACGTCCAAAGTCTTATCCCGCAAGTTATTTGCTTGATCGGCAAAAGGTAGACGCTGTACTATAAAATCATCGTAACTTATTCCCAAAAGATCAAAAATTAGATTGGTTTTATACTCGGTACCACTTCCCGGTGCGCCTACGGAAACTCTCTTACCTTTAAGGTCTTCTAAGGTTTTAATGCCGGTTTCTTTTAGGGTAACTACCTGATAGATATTGGGGTACATGAGGAATACGGTTCGAATGTCTTTTTTATTGCCTTCAAATCTACCTGTACCGTGATATGCCTGGTATCCTACGTCATTCATGATTGTCGCCAACATGGCTTGACCGCTGGCTACCATCTTAGTGTTTTCTACAGATGCACCGGTTACTTCCGCAGTAGCTTCCACATTGGGTATATGGTCGTTAATAATGCTGGCGACGCCACCACCATATGGATAATAGACGCCGCCTGTGCCACCGGTAGCGATGGAAAGCCAGATTTTTTTCGTCGTTGTTTCATTCTTTGCTTCTTCCTTCTGACCGGTAGGCTGTTCTTGCCTTGACTGACCGCCACCGCAGCCGACTAAGGCAATGGTCAGCAATATCAACATAACCGCTAACAAAAGTTTGTTGCGCATGAATTTCATTATGTTACACCTCCAATATTCAAGTATTATAACGGGATAAAACCAAGGAAGCAAAAGGATCTTATCACCGCCTTTCTTTTTCAACAATAATAATTTTAGTTTGAATATTCTAACTATTTACTATGCAAATATCATTCCAATCAATGGACGTAAGAGAAAGAATGTGAATAATGTAAATAAACCAAGGGTTTGTTAAACTTTATCCATTTAGGAATATTTGCTTTTTAAAGGGAAAAAAATGCCACGTATGCGGCAATTTTTTCCGGTTGGTAAAATATAGGGTGTGCAACCTAACTTAAATTATATTATTCAAATTATATTTTTTTATCTTTTCCCTCAGGGAACGTTCACTAATTCCTAACATTTTCGCTGTTCTTTTACGGTGTCCATTACAGTACTTTAAAGTAGCGGCAATTGTTTCCCGCTCTATATCTAACAGGGACTGACCTACTTTAACAGGGATACTTTTAGGTTGTGGCGTGTTCTCAATTTCATTTCCCGTGTTAAGAGAAATCCAGGATTCCAGGTAATTGGGGAGGTCTGAGGGGGTAATAGTGGGTCCCGTTGAAATAGCAACTGCATACTCAATGATGTTTTCTAGCTGCCTAACGTTACCGGGATAGTGGTGATTTAGGAGAATTCGTTTAGTTTCTGGGTCTAACTGTTTGATTTTTTTGCCCATCTTCTGGCATTTTTCTTTAATAAAATGTTCTATTAACAACAAAATATCCTCTCTTCTTTCCCTAAGCGGTGGAATGTGAATGGGAATAACATTGAGGCGAAAATAGAGATCTTCACGAAACTTTTTTTCCCGTACCAGCTCTAGCAAGTCTTTGTTAGTGGCTGCTAAAATACGTACATCTACTCGGTAGGATTTGGTTGAACCTAAAGGGGTGACTTCTCGCTCCTGGATCACCCTTAGTATTTTTGCCTGTAAAGACAAAGGCATTTCGCCTATTTCGTCTAGCAGCAGAGTACCGCCGCTTGCAGCCAAAAGTTTTCCTGCTTTGTTTTGCAGGGCTCCGGTAAAGGCACCTTTTTCATAACCGAAAAGCTCGCTTTCTAACAGTGTTTCCGGAATGGCGGCGCAATTTATGACTTCAAATGGTCCTTCCCTGCGTTTCCCTAAATAATGAATGGCGCGGGCTACCAATTCTTTGCCGGTACCGCTTTCTCCCGTAATGAGCACATTAGAATCAATATCCTTTACTTTCTCAACCAGTCGAAAGACTCTTTGCAAAGCCTTACTTTTTCCGATAATACCGGCGTAACCCGGTTTGTTATCTAGAGTTTCGCTGAGAAATTTGACTTGGTTAGTAAGCCGGTAGTACTCTATAGCCTTGTCGATGAGCAACTGTAACTCTTGGATATCCAAGGGTTTGGTGATGTAATAGTAGGCGCCGCTTTTCATGGCCTCTACGGCAGATTCAATGGTGCCGTATGCTGTCATAATGATAACTACTGCATTGGGGAAGTCGTGTTTTATTTGTCGTAGAACATCCAAACCGTCTGTGCTCCCTAAGCGCCAATCTAGAAGGATGACCGAGAACGGTTGCTGATAGATTAATTCTAGGGCTTCTTCAGGGTTGGTTGCGGTGCTCACCCGGTATTTGTCTTCTAAAGCAAAACTGAGAGAAGAACAGATGGAAATTTCGTCGTCAATAATTAAGATATCATGCATGGTCGATCCCCCCTTGAGCCAATAATTTGGAGCTAGGTTGTGCAGCAGGGAACTCCAACTTCACGGCAGTTCCTGAACCTGGTGTACTATCCACGGTGATTTCTCCCTGGTTTTCTTTAACTAATTGGTAACTAACGGTCAGTCCTAATCCCACTCCGTTAGTTTTTGTCGTAAAAAAGGGTTCGAATATTTTATCAATTTGATCCCTCGGTATTCCTTTTCCAGTATCTTTGAATAACAGGACTACGGATTTATCTTTTATTTGAGCAGATATAGTAAGGTGTTTTTGATTACAGTCCCCCATAGCGTCAAGAGCGTTCAATATTAGGTTTAAAGCTACTTGTTTAAGCTGACGTGGATCGGCATAGATATAGAGCGTTTCATCAATTTCTTTGGTGACCTGGACGTTTTTGTCCCTAAAAGTCTTATGAAATAGCAAGAGTACCGACTCCAACCACTGGTGAACATTGAAGACTTCTTTTTTTGCTCTTTGCGGCCGGGAGTAATCCAATAGATCCTCTATTATATTGTTTAGCCTGGCAATTTCTTTGGGAAGATAACGGGCTATCTCCTCTCGAAAGACTGGATTATGATGTTTTAGGGGTATTAGCTCAACAAACGTTTTGATAGATGTTAGGGGGTTTCTTAATTCATGGGCAATTCCAGCTATCAATTGCCCCAGTGCACGCATCTTTTCTTGGGTAATTAATTTATTTTGTAGCTTTTTTTCATGAGTTCGATCCTGGAGTGTAAGTAAAGTACCCATGATATTTCCTTGTACATCATAAAGAGGGGAGATATCACAGGTTAAGTGTTTTATTTCGCCGTTTAGAGACAAATCAATTTCTGCTTGTTGAACTTCTTCAAATGCTTCAAGTTGTTTGCGGAAAGGTTCAAGTATTTTTTTTAGTTGATTGATTGACGTAGCAGGTAACAAACTGATTTTTGAGATGTCTTCCAATTTGAGAATATTAACTGCTGCCGGGTTAACGGTGGTTATACGACCTTCTAAGTCCATGGTAATAATGCCGTTTTTAACACTGTTTAACACTTGTTCCTTAAACGCATCATTTTCGGCAATTAGTTTTTGCTGCTGTTTTAAGTTCAGATTTGCCTGGGAAAGTTCTTTGGTACGCTTATCCACTTCAATCTGCAGCTTCCGGTTCCATAACATGGCAAGCAGGGCTACAATTACAAGGAAAGTAGCCAGTAACTTGATTATTTTCATAAGACGTGCAGTCACAAAGGAGAGGCGTTCACCAAACCAGCGGTAATAAATTCGATCGTATTGTCCGTTGGCTTTAATCGTCTTTAAAGCGGAATTGAATTTATTCAGCAGTTGGTAATTCCCTTGACGGACAGCGATTGCATAGTCTGCCGGTTGGATAGTACCGCCGACCATCTTAAATTTATTTTCAAGGCCAAATTTTTTCAGGTAGTATTGGGCAGTCCAAGGGTTACCCAAGAAGGCTTCGGCTCTGCCCATTATTAATAATTTGAGCGCCTCTTCTTGACTAAAAGCTACGTTTATTTGAGCTCGTCTTACGTCTTTCAAGAGGTTGGCTGCTACGTGAGATTTTTGGACTGCCGTCGTGCGCTCTTTCAGGTCAGCTAAGTTTTTGATGTCATCTTGATGGGTGGGAATAACTATGGTTTCTGAAATAATGAAATAAGAATCGGAAAAATCAAAAATTTCATCACGTTCAGAGGTATACTTCATGCCAAAAATAGCGTCTACATCACTATTTTTCAGAGCTTTGATTGCTTTATCCCATTCCATAGGTAGGGTGACAATTACTAGGTCGCTGTTTTGTTCTATGGCTTTAATTAGGTCAATACTGTAACCGTTCAGTTGGCCTGATCCATCTATATAGGAAAAAGGAGGAAGGTTTTTGTCTACAGCTACTCGTACTAATATTTCTTTCTGGTCTCCTGTGTCTAAAATACCTAATGCTTTATCGGCAGGTAGTAGTACAACCGGAGGCATGCTTGTTAATATGAGAAAAATTAAAACTAAATTTTTTAATTTGCGACCCAAATTTATCCCCGCCTCTAGTTCATGGTATTTAATCATCCTGTTGACTGCTTGGCAGGAAAGGGAAAGAAAATTACAAAAATTCTGTTATTATTTATTCTACCATGTGATGCTATTATGTGCAAAAATGGGCTACCTTTTGACAAAAGTACACATCTAAATAAATTTGTGATAAAGTATTTAACAGAATGAGAAAATTAACTTGAACCCAAAAGGGGGATTACAGTGAAAAAGGGTAGAAAAAATTTATTAATTTTTTTTCTCCTGGCAGTATTGAGTTTAACCTTATTGGGATGCAGTTTTACTCCCTATCAGCAAACGGGAGTTCAAAATAACAATCCAATGGTAGCAGACAGCCATAGACACTCGAAGCCTTTAGAAGGTATATTTGTAACTATTCTTACAGGTGGTAGTTCAGGCGTATACTTTCCGCTGGGAGGTGCTTTAGCAGGTATTTATAAAGAGAAGTTAGGTGCTTCTGCTACTTTTCAGTCCACTAGTGCTTCTGCAGAAAACTGTTTTAAATTGGCAAGGGGAGAAGGAGAATTGGCCTTTGCTATGGCCGATACGGTGGCTGATGCCTATTACGGTGAGGGGAGATTTCAAGGCAATGCACTGAAAAATTTACGGGCTGTATCTGCCATGTATTCCAATTACTTTCATGTAGTTACTACCGCTGAAAATAACATATCTAGTTTAAAAAGTTTAAGGGGTAAGCGGGTGGCCGTTGGTGCCCATGGCAGCGGCACAGAAATTAATGCAAAACGTGTGTTGAATGCGGCTGGTATTACTTATGCAGAAATAGAAGAACAATTCCTTTCATTTGCTGAAGCAATTCAGGGTCTTCAAGAGGGCACCATCGATGTGGCTATTCTTTCCTCCGGGATTCCTAATGCTGCCATAAGCAAGCTTTCCCAGACAGAGGAAATTATTCTAATTCCTATTCAATCGGAACTTGTGTCCCGGTTGCAGCAACAATACCCTGCTTATAACATCGGAGCAATTCCTGGAGGAACATATGAAGGCATTGCAAATGATGTTATTACCATAACTGTAAAAAATTTACTTATTACCCATGAGGGGTTAAGTGACGAAATGGTATATCAGTTAACAAAGGCTTTTTTTGAAAACCTTGACACTTTAAGGGAAACCCATAGTGCGGCTAACAGTATTACTTTGGAAAAAGCACTGGAAGGCCTGCCTATCCCTCTTCACCCAGGAGCAAAAAGATACTACCAGGAGCAGGGAATATTAAGATCCGGGGTAAGTCGATGAAGAAAATCATTGTTTTTCTTTTGGCGATTTTGGGTGTGACTGTTGTTTTTCTTCCCATAATTCCGGTCCTAACTGTTTATGACCAGCATTCAAACAACGTGCTGTTGGCGTTTCGTCTTGAAAACAATACTTTTTCTGTTCGGTGGATACATTCAGTGGAATTAGAACCATGGCAGGAGACCTTTCAGTTAAGAAAGGGCAGGCTTGTTCTTCAAGAAACACGATTTAAAGCTTATGGAGCAGGTATGCCTACCAACGGGAAAGAGGAAATCTTTGTGGAAAATGGTTGGATCATAATCCGTGGAATAAATCGTACTTATGACAGCCTGCCTATTAGCATTTCTAAGGTAAGTGGATATCAATTAATTAGTGGTGAAAAGGTCGTCAATCTAAATGATTGGACAATAGACGGGCAGAAGATCGTTATTAAGGGTAACCGGGTAGGGCTATGGAGTTTAATCTACCCATAACTTTCAGGTACTTCCCGTGTATTTTAAATTGAAATAGTCCTCGATTTTTGACATAACGTTAAAAGGATACGAGGGTGACATAGATTATGGGCACAATGCATAGTAAACTACCATGCGTATCGCCAGAAACTGGAGTACAAGAAATTGGTAAATTGCTAGTGGATACAAAAAGTAATATAGTGTTGGTGGGTTCAGATACTGAAGAGCTAGTAGGGGTTGGCTGTATTACAGTTTTAAAGGTGCTCCTGACACAGATAGAAGGGGCCACAGTAGGCAGAAGGTAATGGGTACATATCAGTAGTATGTGTTTACTTAAGTGTTCGGGCGAGCCCTTGTAGGTTCTCCAACCGACCCGTTGCGTTAAGATATACCGCTATCGCCAGGTGAATGCCCAAGGAGATAAGGAAGGTTAACGGCAGGTTCCAGTTGTGATAGGTTAACATTCTGTTGTTGAGCAAAAGTAAATGGATGAAAGTAGCACTCAGTGGAAAGGCTAACAGCACAACTCCAACTAAAATGATATTCTTACACTGGGCCAAAAGATGACTGAAAGCGATTACCACGGGAATCCAACCTGCCACCAGGAAAAACGGGATACCAAAGATACTGACCAAGTCAACGTGATGGTAAGTCCAGAAACCGAAAACGTTTTGCATAAGATAGCCCAGCACTAAGCCTACGCCCAACCCGCCTACCAATCCAATCGCGGCTAGTGTCTTTATTCGCTCCCAGGGAACAACCAAAAACATAAAGATTAATCCACTGACAAAAACCAGTGGTCCTGCAAGACTTTGAAAAATCACATTACCTCACCTCAAGAATAGTTTTTTGATTACCCATTTATGGGTACGCAAAAACGCGATAATCGATGTCGGGGAATATATTATCTTTCTCCTCAATATCCTTAAGCCAATTTTCGTCCACTTTATGCTCCAGGATTTGTTTGTGGAGCTTCAAGAACCGGCCTACGTGAAGTTTGGTACGTCGCACGGCGTAATCTACCATGGTCCCGGTTTTCATGATAAAGGCCCAATCACTGCTCTGCGCCAGTAATACTTCCCTGGCTGCCTGGTTCAAGGCTCTCTGTTCTATCGAGGTGGGATTAGTGTACTGCCTGGCCAGCCGGATCATCTGGTAGGAGATTTCATGGAGATGCCGGTAGATCCAGTCGTTGCTTCCGTTGAGCCAGACATCGTTATACCCGTTTTCGCCCCAGCTGGAGGCACAGGGAGTAGCCGGCTGGTTATGGGGAAAAAGCTTCAGGTAGTCGCCGGGGGTTATCAGCCGGAATACGTTTTGGTCGCAAGCTATCTTACGAAGCAGGAAATCGAGCCACTGGGGACCTTCGAACCACCAGTGTCCGAACAGTTCGGCATCGTAAGGAGAGACTATCACCGGTGGCCGGTCCATCTTGTGGGCCAGGTATTCAATTTGTTTTTCCCGGTTGAACATAAAGTTGCCTGCGTGTATGGCTGCTTTTTCGGTGGCCCTGGAAGGAACGTAAGGCTCCTTGTAATCGGTCCGACCGGTTATACGGTAGTACTTGATACCAGTATGGACGCGAATACCATCGGGATGAATATACGGTTTAATGTAATCAAAGTCCAGGTCATAGCCAATATCGCGGTAAAACTCTCGGTAGTCAAAATCTCCGGGATACCCTTCGGTGGCACTCCAGACCTGGAGAGAGGTTTCTACATCCCTTCCGAAAGCGGCCACCCCCTGAGTGTTTAAAGGAGCAAAAATGGCATAGCGGGGGCGGGGGGTGGCGTAAAGAATACCATGGGTATCAACTATGAAGTAATTTAAGCCGAATTCACGCAGAATAGGTTCCAATCCCGGACGGTATCCGCATTCCGGCAACCAGATGCCTGTCGGGGGACGGCCTAAAAGCCGGGTATGCAGGTCAACGGCAACTTTTAATTGCGCCTGGATAATTTCTTTTTCCAGTCCCACCAAAGGCAGGTATCCGTGAGTGGCGGCGCAGGTTATCAATTCCAGCTTGCCTAAATCTTGAAACTTTTTGAAGGCTTGAATTAAATTGTCATTATACTTTTCATGATAAATTGTATAGGCCTCTTCGAAAAGGCGGCGGTACATACGTGCTACCTCGTGAAATTCCTTTTGGTGGCGCGTTCTTTTAACTTCTTTCTCAGCCAGTTCTCGTAAAAGGTTTAAGTGCTTCAGGTACCGCTGTTGCAAAAGCCGGTCGTTTAACATGGACAGCAGGGGCGGGGTTAGAGACATAGTTAGCCGGAAGTCAATTTCATCTTCGATTAGCCTTTCGAATACCTTAATTAGCGGTATATAGCACTCGGTGATGGCTTCATAAAGCCATTTTTCTTCCAAATAATGCTCACTTTCCGGATGCCGGACGAAAGGAAGATGGGCGTGAAGAATTAGGGCTAAATAACCTAGGGTCATCTAATCATTCCTTTCCTGCCTCAATTGGGGTGAACCGGGAACCGGTATACCTTTGGCTTTATAAACACTTTTCCACAGTTCTTCGAGGGGCGGCCATTGGGGGTCAATTTCGGAAGAAATAGAATCTGCCGGAGTTGTAACGCGGTTGGAACGGAGCAGGGGTACAAAAAGACCGTCGGCAAATTTCCTCCCCAGTTCCAGATAAAATGTGCTGCGGGGTTTTCCCACCCGGATGTACCAGTTGTTCGCCAGGTCATCGATAAAGAGGTCAAAATAGGGAGCCTTGGTCTCCGTGTAAGATTCGACACCGGTCAGGTCGTACACCCGCAGAGTTGGCCTGCTTCTCTCCCAGGCGTCCTTCCCGTACTGGGAAGTGAATTTTTGCTTTTGGGAAGGATTTAAATCCCAGTAGGCGTAAATCCAGTACGGATTCTTAACCATGGCCACCAGACGGCCTGTGGAATAACTTTGGGGTATTTGATATGTTTCTTCAGAAGAGGTTGGGAGTTGTCGTTTGAGAATAGGTTTGGTCCGAAAATAAAAAGCTATATATGCGAATAATATAATCAGAAGAATAATACCCACGACCAGGACTGGTATTAACATAGCTCCATACTCCTTCTGTCCGATCTCATAAAATGCTTTTTCCGGTGGAATAAGGGTAGCGAAAAATGGAGCGGTTCTTTCACAGTCATAGTATATCCAGAAAGCCAGAGTTTATTTTTAAAGACAGTCGTTAGACTAAAATTTTAAGTGGAGGAGAGGGAGGATGCCCCGATACTTGGTGCTTGGCAACGGTAAGATGCTGGTAAATTTTGATCAAGGTTTAAATATGCGGGACCTGTACTACCCTTACGTGGGAGCAGAAAACCACATAAACGGCAACAAAAATCGGATAGGTATATGGGTGGACAATAGTTTTTCCTGGATAGATGAAGAAGGCTGGAAGAGAGAATTGGGCTATTTGAAGGATACGCTGGTAACTCAAGCGACCGCTTGGTGCGAGGAACTGGGCGTCAGCTTAAGCATGAATGATGCCGTGCATTTCCGGCATAATGTATATCTTAAAAGGGTAACGGTCAGCAATCTGAAAGCAAGTACCCGGGAGGTACGCATTTTTTTTACTCACGATTTTTCCATCAATGGAACCGAAGTGGGGGATACCGCCCTTTATGATCCTACGGTAGATGCTATATACCACTACAAACGGGACCGTTACTTTTTAATCAACGGTATTTCCAGTCAGGGAGGTATATATCAATACTCCGTTGGGATCAAGCGCTTTGCCGGAGCGGAAGGCACCTGGAGAGATGCAGAAGACGGTCACTTGGAAGGCAATCCGATAGCCCAGGGTTCAGTGGACAGTGCTATCAGTTTCCGGATAATATTAGAACCTTACCAAACGGAAGAGCTTTATTACTGGATAGCCGTAGGCAGGAATTTTCAGGAAGTGCGACAGAAGAATCAATATGTGTTTGATAAAAAACCGTCTCGCCTTTTGGAAAGAATAAAAACTTATTGGCGCACCTGGGTTCACAAATATGATCGAGACTTCGCCGACCTGTCCCCGAAAATTATGGACTTGTTTCATCTCAGCCTGTTGGTAGTTCGTACTCAAGTAGACCAGGGAGGAGCGATAATTGCGGCTAACGACACTGATATATTAAAAGTGGCGCGAGACCACTACAGTTACATGTGGCCTCGAGACGGGGCTCTGGTCGCCTGGGCTTTGGATAGAGCCGGATATCCTGAAATAACCTCCAGTTTTTACCGGTTTTGTCAAGATATTTTAACTGAAGGAGGATACCTGCTCCATAAATATAATCCAGATGGTTCAGTCGGTTCCAGTTGGCATCCTTGGATACGCGAAGGAGAATTTCAACTCCCTATTCAGGAGGATGAAACGGCCCTAGTTCTAATAGCCCTGTGGTATCATTACCGGTATCACCGGAATTTTGAATTTATTGAGTTTCTGTACAAGCCTCTGGTCCGTAAGGCAGCTAACTTTATGGTTGAATACCGGGATCCTTCCACCGGTCTTCCTAAAGAGAGTTATGATCTCTGGGAGGAAAGAAGGGGCATATTCACTTTTACAGCCGCTGCGGTATATGGAGCCCTTAAAGCAGCCGCTAATTTCGCCCGTCTTTTTAATGACCGCATTCGAATTGAGAGATACGAGGAGGCGGCTGCTGAAGTGAAAAAGGGAATTCTAAATTATCTTTACAGTCGCGAACTAAATCGTTTTTTAAGGGGTATTTACTTTAATGAAAAAGGCGAGATCATTCCGGATGTTACCCTGGAGAGCAGTCTTTATGGAATTTTTGCCTTCGGTGTACTGGAAGCTAATGACCCTCGGGTAGTTAGTACTATGAATGCGATCGAGAAAGGACTGTGGGTTAAGACCCAGGTAGGCGGTGTTGCTCGCTATACCAATGACTACTACTTCCGCAAAAGTGATGATATCAAAACGGTTCCGGGCAATCCCTGGGTTATTTGTACCTTGTGGCTGGCCGACTGGTATATTGCCAAGGCCACGACCGAAGCGGAACTGCAGAGGGCCAGGATGCTCCTGGAATGGGTGGCCGATCATACCATGGAGAGCGGGCTTCTCCCGGAGCAACTTCACCCGTATACCGGGGAGCCGGAATCGGTAGCTCCTCTTACCTGGTCCCACGGCACCTTTATTTCGTCAGTTCTGGCTTATGTAGAAAAAGCAAGATCTATGCGCTTCTGATTTACCTTTGTCTGAGCACAAAAAAAATGATACAATACAGGTGAATTATAACTATTGTAAACGAGGTGGGGCCCTTGCAACCCACTCGACAGTTGATGCAGGCCTTTTTTTTACTTTTGTTGATTATTGCCACCGGGGTTTTGGGCTACCTCTGGTTGGAAGATATGTCGTTTTTGGATACTCTCTGGTTGACTATTACCGGTGTCACTACGGTAGGATATGGCGATATAGTTCCCGTAACTCCCGGAGGCAGGGTTTTTACCCTGTTTTTAAATATAGCCGGCGTGGGTTTGTTTCTGTATGCGGTAAGTAATGTAACGGCATTCCTGATTGAAGGCCATCTCAAAAACGAATTGGGGAGACGCAAGACAATGCGGGCTATTGAGAAGTTAAGTAATCATATTATAGTTTGTGGGGCGGGGCGGGTAGGCAATGAAATTATCTTCCGCCTGCGGAAAGAAAAAGTGCCTTTTGTGGTGGTCGAGAGCGATCCCCAGAAAGTGGCTGAGCTCTCGGCCGAAGGGGTGCTATGTGTAGAGGGAGACGCCACCAGTGATGCAGTGCTGGAGCAGGCAGGTATCCACCGGGCTGTGGGCTTAGTCACCTCCCTGCCGGATGATGCCGCCAATGTGTTCGTTACCCTGACCAGCAAAGGGCTGAATCCCCGAATAAAAGTCGTGGCCCGCTCCAATCGCCCGGAAACGGAAGAAAAACTGCTACGGGCCGGAGCAGATAAAGTTGTTTCTCCCTCCGCCATTGGAGGGAGACGGATGGCTATTTCTATTCTCAAACCTGCCAGTGTGGATTTTATCGAGACCTTAATGCATGACCAGGATCTGGAGTTTGAACTAGAGGAGGTTACGGTCAGTTCTAAATCCTCGCTGGTAGGCAAGGAATTGCGCCATTCCGGTATCAAGCAGGAGGCCAGTGCCATGGTGGTGGCCATAAAGCGGGGAGAAAAAATAATCAACAATCCTCCCGCCCATGAAAAAATCCAGGCAGGAGACTTGCTAATTGTCATTGGCACCCGTTCCCAAATGGAAAAGCTGGAACGTATGGTTTCAGGGGACTAGCTTGAAAGGTCTCTAGAGCCATTACCATAAAATCATAAAGGCCCGGTGCTCAGTCCGGAGTAGTTCGTTGGAGCAAGCTAGTTGTAGATATAGGCAGCAGGTATTTTTATATCTAACTGCCAATAGGATTATAGTGAAGATTTAGGCTGGTCCTGAAAGGAGAATTCGGTTGAGAAAACCTGACAGACCTCGCTGGACGACATGGGATTGCATAAAAGTTTTGGTTTTAGTTCTGGCAGGAAGTTACGGGGTACTTTTACTTCTCACCCCCTGGTGGGAGAAAACCGCACTAGGGCAAAGCAAAGGCGTGCGCTTTTTATTACATACTATAATTCAAGCCGGGTTAATCTTTTCAGGAGTAACTTATACGGTCAGATATCGTTACCGGCAAGACTGGGCTACTTTGGGTTTGCACGGCAGAAATTTGGGCAGAGCGTTTTCCCACGGGACCGGAGGGGGCTTTTTTCTTTTTTTGCTGGTACTGGGAATGGGAATAATTTTGGAACAATTATTGCCTGTGGAACCTAAACCCCAACCTTTTGCCCGTTTGGTAATGGAGGCAAGAAATTGGCAGCAATTGATCATACCCTTCCTAATCGGGAGCGTAATTGCTCCCTTCGCCGAAGAACTCTATTTCAGGGGATTTTTGTACCCTGCTTTGCGGGTTAAATGGGGGATCCGGTGGGCTGTTTTCCTTTCAGCGTTAATTTTTGGTTCCCTTCATTTAGATCCGGTTCGCCTGATACCTCTGGCGGTGGGGGGAGCGGGGCTGGCCTGGATTTATGAGATTTCCGGTTCTCTAGTGGCTCCCATAATTGCCCACGCCCTGTGGAACACCATTATGTTGGTTGTTTTATACTTGAGCACCACAGTATAAGGTGACGTGTTAGAGGAAAGATTACTACCGATTCTGAATTTAGGAGGCGGCGAGAGATTGAAAGCTGACCTTTTACCCGCTTGGACTTGGAAAACGGTTCTGGCAATATTTTTACTGCGCCTGGGCTTGGGAAGGCTTTTGGCGGGTTTAACTCTCTTTCTCCCCGGCATGAGTACGATCTGGGTTAATCTTTTTGACCGCCTGATTATGATTTTTTTAGTGGTCTATGTAGTTTTAGTAAGGTACAAAAGTTCCATCCGCAACTTAGGTCTGCAGCTAAGACCGTTGGGGAAAAATTTGTTAGCCGGCCTGCTGACCGGCTTTATTCTCCTGGGATTGACGAAATTAATTCCTTCTTCTGATCACCCGCTCATTCGCATGGCCCAGGAAGCCAAGACCGCCAAGAGTTTTCTGTTGCCACTTTTTCTGGGCGGTGTGCTTACCCCCGTGGCCGAAGAAATATTTTACCGGGGCTTTACCTACCCGGCTTTGCGTAAAGAGCTGGGTGTATGGTGGGGTCTCGTGTCCAGTTCCCTTTTTTTTGCTTTGGTACACTTGAACTGGCGTTGGTTTTGGGAAATCGCCTTGGTGGGATTTGGATTAACTTTGCTTTATGAAATAACCGGTTCTTTGCTACCGGGAATGATTGCCCATGCCTTCCTGAACCTGGTTCGCCTGATCGGAGTTTATCTCAATTACTCCGGTATTTAAAAAGGTATATCCCTTAACTTAAATGATATGGAGGCTTGGGAAAAGATGGCTTCCGGAGTTCCGGTTTCCGTAGGACAAGAAGTAGAAATTTGTATTGACAATATTAACCACCAGGGAGAGGGGGTAGGGCGTTACCGCGGATTTGCTCTGTTTGTACCTTACACCGTTCCCGGTGAGAAGATACTGGCCCGGGTAATTCAGGTTAAAAAAAACTATGCCCGAGGCGAGCTGGTCGAGGTACTGGAGAAAAGGCGGGAACGAGTTTTACCCCGCTGCCATAACTTTGGCCGTTGCGGCGGCTGCCACCTGCAGCATATTGATTACCCCAGTCAATTAAAGATAAAAAGAGAGCTGGTACAGGAAGCGCTGCGTCGCATCGGCGGGCTGCAGGATGTACTTGTTCATCCGGTCATTGGCATGAAAGAGCCCTGGTATTACCGCAACCGGGTCCAACTTCATGTAGGAGAAAGAAACGGTGAATTGGTAATAGGTTTCTATGCCCCCGGAACTCGCCGCCTGGTGGAGGCCGAACGCTGCCTGCTTTTCCCTCCCGAATTGGCCCCTGTTATTGAGAGAATGAAACAGCTTTTCCAGCATTGTGGAATTAAGGCTTACCGGCACGGAAAAGGAATTTTACGGCACCTGGTGTTGAAGAAAAGCCGGTCTACGGGGGAAGTAATGTTGGTGGTGGTTACTTATACCAACTCTTTTCCCGGCGGAGAAATGATTGCCGAGAAACTCATGGCTGAGTTTCCGGAAGTAGTCTCCGTATTACAAAATGTGAACCGAAGCCGATCACCTCTGGTCTTAGGTCCTCGTTTCAGATTAATCAAAGGAAAAGAAACTATTCGAGAAAAAATAGGTCCCTTCCAATTTTTGATTTCCGCACCGTCTTTCTTCCAGGTAAACCCTGAGCAGACGGAGATCTTATACCACAAGGTGGTGGAATATATAGAACCGCTGAAACCAGAAACAGTTGTAGATGTTTATTGCGGTACGGGAACCATTGCCATATTTCTTTCTCAAACGGCCCGGAAAATAATCGGCATTGAAACGGTAGCTGCTGCGGTGGAGGATGCCCGGGTCAATGCGGCCCTTAACCGGGTGCACAATTGTGAATTTCGGGTGGGTACGGCGGAAGAGGTAATACCGGAACTGGAAAGGGAGCAGCTTGAGCTCCAGGCCGTGGTCTTAGATCCACCCCGGCGCGGTTGCGATCGCCGTGTGCTGGGAGCTGTCGCGCGTTTAAATCCCCGCCGGATAATTTATGTTTCCTGTGATCCGGCAACCCTGGCCCGGGATTTGAAAATTCTTCAAGAGTTGGGCTACCATGCACGACAGGTACAGCCGGTAGATATGTTCCCCCATACTTATCATATTGAAACTGTAGCCCAGATAGACAGGCTCAAATAAGTACGAAAAGGCGACCCTCCGGGGCCGCCCCAGGTTTATTCTTTTTTCGCCTCTTTTACAATTTGTATCATTTCCTCTACCTGTTCATCAGTGGCGTTGGTATGACATTCTATGCAGGAGGTAGGCATATTGTACACTTCTTTGTAACTGGGTGGAATTACGTTCAAACGGTGGGAGTGGATGTCACCCAGCCCTTTTTCATCCCAGACCGCCGATTTGGCCGTGCGTGGCATATGGCAGGCGGTACAGCGGATGTTGGCATGGGCGGTGTACTTGCTGTCGCCGAAATGGTGCCTGGCGCCATTGAATGGTGCCCGGTCCTGGTGACATTCGAGGCAGAGTTCGTTGTTGCGAACCTGCTCCAGGCTAAACTTTTTGTCCCCCACCTGGAAACCGTCGTCATGGGGAGAATGACAGGAGAAACAGGTTTTAGGGGCGTTTTTAGAATCGCTCTTGTAGTGAGCTGTAGTCATGAAGTCCCACCACTGCTGGTGATGTTTTTGGGAGGCTACGGATTCCTCCAGGCTTACCCGCCCGTCACCGTTTTTATCTTCACCCCAGTAACCACCGCCTTCGGTGTAGTACTCGCTCAAATCATCTCCTATCTTGTAGCGACCGTCGTTACCTACCGTTTCTTTCCAGGGAAATCCAAACAGGCCCTCCGGCTTGCTCTTCCCGCGGCTATGGCACTGGCCGCATACCTCGTTGGCGGCTTTCTTAGCCAGTTTGGCGGGATTGATAATATTTTCTGGGCTGGGATTGTCGGCATGAAGGCTACCGGCTCCGTGACAGTTTTCACATCCGGTGTTGAACTCTTGGTAGCTATAGTCGGTGACATATCCATCTGCATTCCATTTCAAAGCCAGGCCGGTATTATGGCAACCGGAACAGTTCTTTTCAAAGGTCCTTTCCGGACGCCACCAGTTCTTTTTGCTCGGTTCGCCATGGCCCTCATCAGCATGATAGGGTACCCATTCTTCAGTTTTCTGGTTCCACTGGATGGGTAAGATGTAAATATTACCTTCTCTGATCGGGTCATCTACATCTTTGGTTAAGTAGCGCTGTTTCCACTCGTCCCAACCGCCGTAAGTGCCGAAAATCTTGTAATCCTTCTCTCCAATGGTTACAGTGCCGTCTTCATGCAGCACAATATCGACCAGCCTGCCACCGCCTTCTTTCATGGCCTTATAATCCAGTTTGCCGGCGGTGAAGTCCCCTTTTAGTTCAAATTTGTCCCAGCCCTTCTGTTGCAGGGATTTGGCGTGCATAGTTTCCTTCCACTGGTTGTAGATTTCCTTGTGGCAACCGGAACATTTTTCGGAACCTACATAGGTGGCTACTTCGGTAGAAGGTGGAGTTTCTTTTTCCCGTTTGCCCTCTTGCTCCCTCGGCTGGTTAAGACAACCGGCGGCTAATAAAAGACTTAGCAGGAGAGTGGAAAGCAGTACGTGAAGCAGATAATTTTTATTTCTGAACATAGCCAAAACCTCCCTCCATTAAGTGACTAATGGTTATTTTCTCTAAAAATCCTGTAAAGTATGACTTATAACCAGGGCTTTAAAAATTTTTTTTTATAATTTGGAAGGAACAGGTTAAACCAAGGGGAATAATTTAATGGTACAAACTACAGTTTGGAGGAGAAAGGTTTGGCAGGTACCGACATCAAGAAAAAGTTAGAGAAAGACGCCCTCGCCAAATTGCTGGGTGTAGAAATACTGGAAGTGAGAGAAGGTTATGCTAAAACGAGGGTTAAAGTTAGTAAGGATCTGTTAAACTCATTAAATACTACCCATGGAGCTGCGATTTTTGCCGTAGCAGATATGGCTTTGGCGGCGGCCAGCAATTCTTACGGCCAGACTGCGGTAGCGCTTAATGTAAATATTACCTATCTGCGGGCTACCGGGGAAGGAACGGTGCTTTATGCCACTGCCGAGGAGGAAAATCTGACGGCGAGGACCGGTTTGTACCGGATTGTGATAAGAGATGAAGAAGGTTGCAAGGTGGCCGTAGCTGAAGGGTTGGTATATAGAAAAAAATAATTAATGATGGGAGGAGGAATGAGGGTGCCTTCCGGCTTCGTACCTCAACTGATTTCCCTACTGTTAAGCGATAAAGTGCCCGTTTATAAGAAATGGTTATATTTGTTGCTGGTTGCCGGATACTGGCTGTCTCCCGACCTACTTCCTTTTATACCGCTGGATGACCTTCTGGTCACCCTGCTGGGAAGCTGGCTTTTCATCCGCTCGGCGGCAAACGACCTTGAGCAGGAAGGAGATCGCCGCCGGAGAGACCGGAATGTAATAGATGTGGAAGGAAAAGTTGTGGAAGATGATGATTGATTTAAGTAAAGGAGCGGGTTGCTTTTGCGTATCGGATCTCATCTATCTATTGCTAAAGGTTTAAACAACGCAGCCAGGATGGCTGGGGAAATAAAGGCCAATACGTTTCAGTTTTTTACCAGGAACCCCCGTGGAGGCTGGGCGAGAAATATACCAGAGACCGAAGTCAAATCGTGGAAAAAAATACGGCAGCAACAGGACCTCTATCCTGTTGTAGGTCACCTTCCTTATACCGTAAATTTGGCAGCGGGTAGGGAAGAAGTCCACCGCTTTGCCAGGATGGTGCTGAGGGAGGACCTGCAGCGTATGGATAATATCGAGGCCGAGTACTTGGTGGTACACCCGGGCAGTCATGGGGGATTGGGGCGAGAAAAGGGACTGGATAAAATTTTAGAGGCATTAGAGGAAGTCTTTTTGCCTTACAGTGGGAAAAGTATGCTCCTTTTGGAAACTATGGCGGGCCAGGGAACCGAGCTTGGTACTTTAGAAGACCTCGGGGAAATCCTGAATCGTCTGGGTAATCCCGACCAATTGGGTATTTGCATAGATACCTGTCATCTTTTTGCCGCCGGGTATAACTTGAGAGAAGAGAGAGAAGTAGATCGTTTGGCGGAAGATATCGAGCGCTATGTGGGGATGAACCGGGTTAAGACAGTTCACCTTAACGACTCCAAGATGCCTTGGGGAAGCCGTAAGGATCGCCATGCCGGTATTGGAGAAGGCTACTTGGGCTTAGAGGGTGTAGAAGTGCTGGTAAATCATCCCGCACTGCGTGATTTACCATTTTTGCTGGAAACTCCAGTGAAAGAATATAAAGAATACGGAATTGAGATAGAACGGGTATTGTCGGTCAGGCGATAGCATTCATTTTTTCTTGTCGTCTTCGGAAGCGGGAGAAGGACCGGAAACGCCAGTAGAGTGAGGGAAGTACAGGGTGGCGGAAGTAGAAGGAGGTATTTCCGGCGGTGGAGCGGGGGGACCGGCCAGAGGGTGACGGGGTGCATGGACTATGGTAATGCTGCTGTAAATTAGCTCTTTGCGACAGGAACAGGGCTCAGGGCAAGAACAGGTCTTGCGCAATTCGGCACGGGGGACGACTACCGTTACTTCATGGGGAATGTCCAAAGTCGTCTCCCGATTTACTTTTATATGCAGTCCGGGAAGGGACAGTTCAATTTGGTCATCGGAGTATTCGCAGGCTCCGAAGGGTAAGCGCCGTTTTTTTCTTTTCTTGTTTGTAGCCGCAGAAGGCATCAGTTTTGAGATCAGCTTGGTTACCCGATGGCGAATTGACATATTCTTTCCCTGCCCAGATAGTTTCTTGCTGTATCGTATGCATTTGATACTGTTTTTGGCTAACTATTTTCCTGTCATGTAAGCTTGTTGCCAACTAATATTATAGGTACTAAAATAAATCAGGATAGGGGAGGCGGGAGGAGGGTATAAAATTTGACGGAGCAAGAGAGGGTACAGAAGATTTTATCCGTGTTGGAAGAACTTTACCCTGAAGCTAGAACGGCATTGAACTTTAGCAATCCTTTTGAACTGTTGGTGGCTACAGTTCTGTCGGCTCAATGTACCGACCGGCAGGTTAACCGGGTTACGGCGAAATTGTTTAGAAAATATAAGACGCCCGGGGATTATGCTAACCTCTCCCCGGAGGAACTGGAAACGCATATCAAAAGCTGTGGGCTGTATCGTAACAAGGCCAGAAATATAATTGCCCTGGCTAGAATGCTGGAGGACAAGTACGGGGGACAAGTTCCGGCCAGCCTGAAGGAACTGGTGAAGTTACCTGGTGTAGGAAGGAAAACGGCTAATGTGATTTTGAGCAATGCTTTCGGGCAGCCTGCCATGGCCGTAGACACCCATGTTTTTCGCGTGGCACGTCGCCTTGGTCTTGCCCGGGGGCATACACCTTTACAAGTGGAAAAGGAGTTGCAGAAGAAGATTCCTGTTCATCTATGGTCGGGGACGCACCACCGGCTCATTCAGCTGGGGAGAAATATATGCCGGGCGCGAAGCCCCAAGTGCCCTTCATGTCCTCTTAGCGCCTGGTGTCCTGCTGGTTCAACTTGGCAAAAGTAATTATCGTATAAGCCAGGCCTTTCTTTGAAAGAATATTCGGTAAAGGAGGGCTGGCGATGCATGACCTATGGCGAAAAACCATAAAGTCTACCGGGGCGCTGTTCGCTCTTCCCTTTCGCGTGGCCCGGGAAGCGCTGGGAGAAAAAAACCCTACTTTCGGGGAAATTATGGCCATATCGGAAGATTTAATAACTATTCCGTTCAAAATGATGGAGCGATTATTTACCCGGGATAACGGTAAAGCAGCGGCGGAAAAGCGGTGGGGTCCTCGGTTGGAGAATATATGGGTTAATCCCCAGGTAACGGTTCTCTCGGAACGGGTTCAGGCAGCGGGAACCGACCAGAGACAGGTGACCTTTCACGTGAGCGGCCTTATCTGCGATGCTTGAGTTAGTAGAGTGCGCCGAGCCTTGGAAAGGTTCGAAGAGGTAAATGAAGTGCAATTTATTCCCGAAAGAGAAGCCTTTGTGGTAGACTATCGGGCGGACGAACCTTTGACTTTGCAATTGAAGCAAGTAATAGAAGCCTCGGTTCTTGTGCCTGGGGTGCGGAAAGAACTGGAGAAAGTGGGTACAACCCATTAACAGACTTTATTCGTTTATTTTTTTCAGGTTCAAGTTCCGTTATCTTAAAAAATTTTGTTTTTTTCCAAAAATGGAGACAAAACAGTTATTGAATTATCTTAAAATTCATGGTATATTAACAATATCCATAATTCTCTTATTATTTTTTGCCAATGGTCAGGCCACCTGGTGTATCTACCATAATATGTTTATGTATTTTGGTTAATTTTTATTATCAGTGGACTGACCACCAGATATACAGGTGACTGAAGGGAGTGATGGCCCGGGAGCTTGGGAAAAGTTAAACGATATCGTCAGAATATATTGAACCATGCTACCAATCATTACTTACCCTAAAATAAGACATCAGGAGGTCAAAGCATGAATTCCTTGTTAGGACTGGCGTTCATCGCGTTTATTCCTATATTATTCACTGTGATTGTAATGACCGTTTTTTCCTGGCCGGCTAAGAGAGCTCTTCCTGTGGCCTGGCTTATTTCTGCCATTATTGGGCTGACAGTATGGCGTATGGATTTAAGGCACGTATTAGGCTTTTCCATCTTTGGTGCTTTGAAAGCGTTGGACATCTTAATCATTATTTTCGGGGCTATCTTAATATTGAATACGCTTAAGCAATCAGGCGGAATGGCAACTATAAACAACGGTTTTATGGGTATCACCAGGGACCGGCGTATTCAAGCCGTGATAATTGGCTGGATGTTTGGAGCATTTATCGAGGGGGCTGCAGGATTCGGTACTCCGGCGGCTTTAGCCGGGCCGCTTCTGGTAGGTTTAGGTTTTCCTCCTTTAGCAGCAGCTTTAGTCGCCCTGATATATGACAGTACACCAGTTAGTTTTGGTGCAGTAGGTACGCCGATCTTCGGTGCTATGAGCACCCTAAGCGCTAACCTGCCCCAAGATGCGGCGCTGGTAGAAGCTTTCAAACTGTCTCTATCTCAATGGACCGCGTTGCTTCACTCCATAGCCGGTATTTTCGTCCCGCTGCTGGGACTCTGCATGCTAACAAAGTTTTTCGGTAGAGAGCGCTCTATTAAACCGGCCTTAGCCGCAGCACCATTTGCTATATTTGCCGGTTTGGCCTTCGTGGTTCCTTATTACTTAATTGCCTGGTTTTTAGGACCGGAGTTGCCATCTTTGGTAGGCGCACTGATCGGGCTTCCCATTGTTATTGTAGCCGCGAAAAAAGGCTTCTTAGTGCCCAAAACTAACTGGGATTTTCCCGCTAGGGAAGAATGGGAGAAAGACTGGCATTCGGTTGTTGATACAGGCAACGTGGGCGAAGCTAAGATGTCTCTGGTTAGGGCGTGGATACCCTATGTTCTCATCGCCTTAATCCTTGTTGTCACTCGAATTCCTTCATTGGGACTGAAAGGTTTCCTGACGGCCCAAAAATTGGTTTTGCCAAATATTTTGGGCATTGAGGGACTGGACTATGGCCTCATGTATCTGTATCTCCCGGGTACTGTGCCCTTCATACTAGTAGCCTTAATTACGCATATTCTTCATGGCATGAATGGAAGACAAATCAAAAGCGCCTGGCGGGATTCTTTCAAACAGATTACCGGCGCCGCCATTGCGTTGTTCTTTGGTGTGGCTATGGTTCAATTAATGCTGAAATCCGGTGCTAACGCCGCCGGCCTTGACAGCATGATGACGGTTATGGCCCGAGGGGTTGCCCAGCTTGCCGGTACCGCATATCCTTTCTTCGCTCCCCTGATAGGCGTGTTGGGGGCGTTCATTTCCGGTTCCAATACAGTATCTAATATTCTGTTTAGCTCCCTGCAATTTGAGACGGCAGACATTTTGGGCTTATCGCCGCTGTTAATTGTAGCTTTACAGGTTATCGGCGGGGCCATCGGAAATATGGTCTGTGTAAACAACGTGGTAGCCGCTTGTGCTACGGTGGGAACAAACGGGGCAGAAGGAAAACTTATCAGGAGAAACGCCATCCCCATGATTTTATATACCTTGGTTGTGGCGGTAATTGCCGCGGCTCTGATTTACAGCGGCTTTGATCCTTTCCCGCTGAAATAAGTTAAATGAGGAGTAAAAACGGTGGCAGGAGGAACCATTATTCCTCCTGCGCCGTACTTTTCATCATTTATTTGACCAGGTTGGCAGGGGAGGAAAATTGTGATATGTGCCTCAACAAAGTTATTGAACAGTTAACTCAAGCTTTAGGTGAAGAGAATGTTCTGACGGAAAAAGAAGAACTGGCAGCTTATTCGTTTGATGCTACTGCGGACATACCCAAGGTCGTACCCCAGGTAGTTGTCACTCCTACCAGCACCCAGCAGGTACAGGAGGTAGTTAAAATTGCTGCTAAATATAAAATGCCTCTTTATACCCGGGGTTCAGGGACCAATTTGAGCGGTGGCACTATTCCCTTAAACCAGGGGATAGTCATGGTAATGGTTAAAATGAATAAAATTTTGGAGATAGATGCGGAAAATTTAACGGCAACCGTCCAGCCGGGAGTAATTATTCAAGACCTTAATGATGCTGTTGCAGAATACGGGCTAATTTATCCTCCTGACCCGGGGACGGTGGCCACGGCCACGATGGGCGGCAGCGTGGCTGAATGTTCCGGCGGGTTAAGGGGCTTGAAGTATGGCGTAACTAAACATTATGTCATGGGACTGGAAGTAGTACTGGCCAACGGTAAGGTCATGCGCTGCGGCGGCAAGACGGTGAAAAATGTTACCGCTTACGATATGGTAAAACTTTTCGTGGGTTCGGAAGGAACACTGGGGGTCATTACGGAAATAATTGTTAAACTTATTCCCGCACCGGAAACCAGAAAAAGTGCTCTGGCCGTATTTCGTTCTCTTGACGACGCGGCTAAGGCCATTACCGGAATTATTGCCAATAAAGTTATTCCGGCAACCCTTGAAATTATGGATAATGTAACCATAAGAACGGTGGAAAATTATGCCCGTGTAGGGCTGCCTACCGATGCGGAAGCCGTCCTATTAATTGAAGTAGACGGCATCCCGGAAGTAGTTGAGAAGGAAGCAGAAGTGGTTGCTCGTGTCTGCCGGGAAAATAACGGCGAGTTGAAGCTGGCTGAAACCGCAGAAGAAAGAGATGAAATCTGGCAGGCTCGCCGCGCTGCTTTGCCTGCCCTGGCGCAGGTCAGTCCCACCACGGTTTTGGAGGATGCTACGGTACCCCGGAGCAAAATACCCGACATGTTAAAGGCGCTGCGCCATATAGCGGAAAAGTACCAGTTAACTATTGGTACTTTTGGGCATGCAGGGGACGGTAACTTACACCCTACCATTTTGACCGATGAGAACAACGCCGAGGAAATGAAACGGGTACACAAAGCGGTGGATGAGATTTTTGAGGTAGCACTGAGTTTAGGTGGGACGTTATCGGGAGAGCATGGTATTGGCATTGCGAAACAAAAATACCTGGAAAAAGAATTTGGAGAAGCAGGTATTGAAGCTTTAAAGGCTATTAAGAAGGCGCTCGACCCGGAAAATATTCTTAATCCCGGCAAAATCCTAAAATTCTAGGGGGCATAACCATGGCCTGTTACGATTCCCTGGAAAAGATTAAAGCGGAGATTACCAAATGCATGAAGTGCGGCAACTGTCAAGCCGTATGCCCTATTTATAAAGAAGTGATGAGAGAAACCGGTGTAGCACGGGGCAAAATTCAGATCGCCAAGGACCTTTTGGAAGGACGACTAGAACATACAGAAAAGCTGCAGGAAATTTTCAACCTCTGTTTGACCTGTAAAGCTTGCGCCGCCAATTGTCCCAGCGGCGTGCGGCCGGATAAAATTATTTTAGCTACCCGGGCGGCTATAGTCAGAAAGAGAGGATTACCCCTTGTAAAAAGACAAATATTTGGCCTCATGTCAAAACCCCGGCGGTTCCGGATGGGAATTGGTATGGCCAGTAAATTGCAGGCTCTGGGTCTGAAAAAGATCAAAGATAAGGACCTTGCCCGCCCCCGTTTCCCCATTGGGCTGGATATGAAGCGTATAGTAAGACCGCTGGCGGGCAGGCCTTTGTTATCCCAGATACCGGAAGTGAGTAAAGTTCCAAAGTCGCGGGCACGGGTCGCATTTTTTACCGGCTGCATGTTGAATTACATTTACACCCAGGCCGGCCGAGCGGTGATAGAAGTCCTTAATGCCAACGGGGTTGATGTGGTTACGCCCCGAGAGCAGCATTGTTGCGGTATTCCGGTGCTTGTCAATGGCGATGTAAAAACGGCTAAAGAAATTGCTAAATATAACCTGGATGTTTTTGCCCGCGGAAACTATGATGCGATTATTACTCACTGTGGAAGCTGTATTGGTGCCTGGGTTCATCATTACCATGAACTGCTAGCTGATGAACCCAGGTATGGAGCTCTAGCCAAAGAGCTTTCCGCCAAAGCATTTGATGTCAGCCAATATCTCGTCGATAAATTAGGAATGAGAGAACCTTTGGCTAAGCTGAATTATACGGTAACTTATCACGACCCCTGTCATATGGTTCGGGGTGTGGGCATAAGTCAACAACCACGAAAGGTAATTAGAAATATTTCGGGAGTAACGTTGAAGGAAATGAAAAAACCCGATCGGTGTTGCGGCAGTGCAGGTTCTTTCAGCCTCAGTTATTATGAGCTGTCCGGGAAGATAAGAGATAAAAAAGTAACTGATATACTTTCGGTGAATCCTGATATAGTCCTGACCAGTTGTGGTGCATGCCGCATGCAACTGGAAGAAGGTTTATACCGGGCGGGGTCAGATATTCCGGTCCGGCATGTGGTAGAGGTATTGGCCGAAGCGTATGCCAAAGAAGGAGGCGTGACTAGTGAGCGAAAAACTGGTTAATGAATTTATTCAAAAGGCTGAGGCTGCTGCTGCCAAAGTAACCAGAGTAAAAACTCTTGATGAAGCGTATAGAGAAGTTCTAAACATAATACATGAAGCTCAAGTTCATGAAGTAGGCTGTGTAGCCACGGACATGACTCAAGGGCTGTTCCCGTTGTTAAAGGAGCAGGGAATCAAAGCCATAGCCGAAGGAGCTCCGCGGGACCTGGCCCGGTTGGAGATTGGTATTGTGCCGGTTGATGTGGGTATTGCCGAGACCGGTACCGTTGCTCATGATGCAACCGATCTTTACAGCAGGTATTTTTCCATGCTTTGCCCTGTAAATATTGTTATGCTGAGAACTTCAAGAATTAAGGAGAATATGACGGAAGCCCTGAAGCTCTTAGAAAATAGCGGTATTTATCCTGCGTACATGGCGTTTATCACCGGTCCCAGCCGAACGGCGGATATTGAAAGGGTCCTGACAATAGGGGTTCATGGTCCCGGACGTCTGCATATTATCCTGGTTGATGAAGGGGAGTGATTAAAATAGCCGTTAGCAAAGAATTTAAGAACCGAGTGAAACAAGCGCTGGAAAACGAAAATTTACGGCGTGCTCTCACTAAATTTGGCAATGACTATCCTGCTGCCCGGGAAAGAGCATATGCGGGGAAAGATGTCGAAGCGCTACGGGATTATATTTCTAAAGCTAAAAGAAGAGCGGCACAGAATATTGATTCCCTAGTGAAACAGTTTACCAAAGAAGCGGAAAAACGCGGCGCCAGGGTTTTCTATGCCCGCACGGCGGAAGAAGCGAATGAATATATTGCCAGAGTGGCCGAACAGGAGAATGTTAAAAGGGTTGTTAAATCTAAATCCATGGCCTCCGAGGAAATTCACCTTAATAAGCATTTGGAGCAAAAGGGTATTGAGGTGACCGAAACCGATTTAGGAGAATGGATTATACAGCTCATGGGGCAGAAACCGTCGCATATGGTGATGCCTGCCATCCATTTGACCCGCCAGGAGGTAGCGGCTACTTTTTCCAAATATCTTCATGAAGAGGTGCCGGATGATCCCTTAAAACTTACTGAAATTGCCCGCAGGGAGTTGCGAAAGAAATTTCTTACTGCCGATATGGGTATCACCGGGGCCAACATAGCCGTGGCGGAAAATGGCTGTCTCATAATTGTAACCAACGAAGGAAACGCCCGGCTGACAACTACCCTACCGCCGATTCATGTGGCTTTGGTCGGTATTGAGAAATTTGTAGATAATATGGAAACGGCTGCTAAAATATTGGAGGCCTTACCGAGAAGTGCTACTGGACAAACTATTACCAGTTACGTTACCATGATTGATGGAACCACACCGGTCTGGAAAGACGGAAAAGTTGTTGAAAAGCAATTGCATATTGTGATTCTGGACAATGGACGCAGGAAACTACTTGAAGATCCCGTTTTCCAGGAAGCTGCCCAGTGTATTCGTTGTGCCTCCTGTCTAAATGTTTGCCCTGTTTATCAGCTGGTCAGCGGTCACGTTTACGGGTATATTTACACCGGGGGAATAGGAGCTATTTTAACGGCCTTTTTACACGGCGAAGATGCCGCTTACGACCCGCAAAACCTCTGTATTAGCTGCGGTAAATGTGCTACTATTTGTCCTGGCAAAATAAATATTCCTGACTTGATAATCGAACTGCGCCGGAGATTGACGGAGAGAAGAGGACTTTCTTTTGCGGAAGATATTATTTTGAGAAAGGTATTGGCTAAGCCGCGTACTTTTCATAAATGGCTGAGACGGGCGCGAGCTTTACAAAAACCCTTCGCCAGAGATGGATTTATCCGCCATTTACCGCTGGCCTTTTCCAGTTTGACCGAGAGTCGCAGTCTCCCGGCCATAGCAGATAAACCGTTAAGGGATATCGTTCCACAATTGAGAAAAGAAATAAAAAATCCTAAGTTTAAGGTTGCTTTCTACAGCGGGTGTATTATCGACTTCAGTTACCCGGAAATAGGCGAGGCTGTTTTTAAAAGTCTGCAGGAGCGGGGCGTTGAAGTAGTGTTTCCCGAGGGTCAAAGCTGCTGCGGGGCACCCGCGAAGTATATGGGAGATCGAGCTACGGCTCAAGCACTGGCCAAACAGAACATAGAGGCACTGGAACAAGTTGATGCCGACTATGTCGTAGCCGCCTGTCCTACATGTATCCATGCCTTAAAACATGATTTTGTAAAACTATTAGAAGATGATGTAGAATGGAAGAAAAGAGCAGAGAGAATGGCAGGTAAAGTAAAAGATTACTCCGAATTAATGAACGAACTGCCGCCATGGCATGAGGAGAAGAAAGAAACTGGGCAAATGGTCAAAGTAACCTACCACGATTCTTGTCACTATAACAGGAGTTTGGGGTTGGCGGATAAACCAAGAAATCTGCTCCATAATAGACCGGATGTAGAACTAATCGAAATGAAAGAATCGGAACTGTGCTGTGGTTTCGGAGGCTCGTACGCTGTCAAGTTTCCGGAAGTATCGGCGGAGATCATGAAACGGAAGATTAAAAACATCGAAGAAAGCGGTGCCCAAATCGTGGTGACCGACTGCCCGGGCTGCATTATACAGTTAAAGGGAGGTTTGGATAAGGCGGGCAGCAAAATCAAAGTGATGCATACGGCGGAAATTATGGCTGGAAAAATATTTACTATGCGAAACGAAACGAAAAGGGGGAGATGATGGATGGATTTAAAACAGGTGAGGGAAACCGCGAGAGAGAAGCTTAAAGGTTACTGTCGGGTTTGCCCGGTGTGCGACGGTAGGGCGTGTGCCGGGGAAGTGCCCGGTAT
>NZ_BDGJ01000019.1 GCF_002207765.1 Calderihabitans maritimus | reverse complement strand
ATCTCGGCCTCCGGCGGGCTTCCCGGCAAATTCGCCGTCCCTGGCTCAGATTGCCGGCCTCGCGCGTCCTGCGCTCGGGCCCGCCTCCGACCTCGCTCTCGCCAAGTTTGGCTGTTGCTCGATTTAATGTCGCTTCGCTGGGAACAATACAGCCTACCAGCAGGGGTTGGGGGATGTAGGCGTAAGGCGACATTGGTTCGAGGCGTCGGCAAACTTGGCGAGGACGAAGTGAGGCAGCGGTGAACGGGATGGGGCGGTACCAAGTTGCTGAAGAAAATTGAAGCGTTGCCGTTATCCTTGGAGCTACGAAGACGCCAGAGTTTTGACCACCCCCGATGCCGAACGAGGCCGAGCCTTAGTTTGCCCGCCGCAGAACCTCCGGAGCCGGAGCCTACATCCCCCAACTAAATTATAGCCCCGTCTCCAGCATCCGGAGGAAATCCTGTTCATTCAAGATGGTAATTCCCAACTCCTTGGCCCGGTCGTATTTGGAGCCGGGATTTTCGCCTACTACCACATAATCGGTCTTGCGGCTTACCGAGGAGCTAACCTCTCCTCCCAGCGCCTCGATTTTTTCTTGAGCCTCGCGTCGGGTCATGCTGGCCAGAGTCCCGGTCAGTACAAACCGTTTGCCCGCCAGAGGACGCTGTAAGTTCCCGTTAACATCTCCTCTGGTATTAACTCCGGCCCGCTTGAGCTTACCTATGACCTCCTGGTTGCGGGGTTCCCGGAAAAAGGAGATTATACTTTCCGCCATTTTAGGGCCGATCTCAGGAATAGCAGTCAGCTCTTCGTAACTAGCTTGAGCTAGTTCGTCCAAAGAAGCAAAATTTTCCGCTAGTAGGCGAGCCGCCCGGGAACCCACATGCCGTATCCCCAGGGCAAAAATCAGTTGGGCCAACGAATTTTGTTTACTGGCCTCGATAGCCTCCAGCAAGTTCTTGGCCGATTGGGGTCCCAGGCGCTCCAGTTTGACCAATTCTTCATATTTTAAGTAATACAAGTCACCCGGGTCACGGATGAGACCCTTCTCCAGAAGCTGGTTAATCACAGCCGGACCTAATCCCTCAATATTCATTGCCTGGCGGGAAGCAAAATGAATAATTCCTTCCCTTACCTGAGCCGGGCATGCCAGCCCCCCGCTGCAGCGGGCAGCCGCCTCTCCTTCCAAACGGACTACCCGAGCTCCACATTCAGGACAATACTCGGGCATGTGAAATTCCCTTTCCTCGCCGGTACGCCGCTCCTTCAGTACATTTACCACTTCCGGTATTATATCTCCGGCTTTCTGAACAACTACCATATCTCCCAGTCGAACATCTTTCTCCCGTATCATATCCTCGTTATGCAGGGTAGCCCGGGTCACCGTGGTACCTGCCAGCCGTACCGGCTTGAGAACGGCGGTAGGGGTTAGCGCTCCCGTACGCCCTACCCGCACTATAATATTCTCTACCTGGGTTACGGCCTGCTGAGCCGGGAATTTATAAGCTATGGCCCAACGAGGACTTTTAGCCGTATTGCCCAATATTCGGTGAAACTCGCGACGGTTAACTTTAACTACCATACCGTCAATCTCATAAGGAAGTTCCTCCCTGCGCTCCGTCCATTCCTCGCAGTAAACAATCACTTCTTCTATATCCGCGCAGACTTTTCGGTGGGGGTTGACGGCAAACCCAAGACGTTCCAGAAATTCAAGTACTTCCGCATGAGTGGCCGGTTCTTCCCCCTCAATGGCCAGGAGGTCATAGACGAAGACCTGCAGGGAACGGCGCGCCGTTATCCGCGGATCTAACTGCCTCAGGGATCCGGCCGCCGCGTTGCGGGGATTGGCAAAAAGCGGCTGGCCTTCTTTTTCCCTCTCCTGGTTTAAAGCCTCAAATGCTTTTTTGGGCATATATCCCTCACCCCGAACTACCAGGCGGGGCAGTTTTTCTCTAATCCGTAAGGGAACCGTGGGAACTGTGCGCAGGTTGGCGGTAATATTTTCCCCTAAGTAACCGTCACCGCGGGTGGCCCCGGTGACGAAGAGCCCATTTTCATAAGTAAGGGCTACCGAAACCCCGTCTATTTTCAGTTCTACTACGTAGTCAACCGGCCCTCCCACTGCCTGCCTGATGCGCCGGTCAAATTCTCGCAACTCGTCAGCCCCAAAAGCATTAGCCAGGCTGAGCAGGGGAACATCATGTCTAACCGTTTCAAAGGCTTCCAGAGGGGCTCCGCCCACTCTTTGGGTAGGAGAATCGGGAGTTATAAACTCGGGATACCGGTTCTCCAGCTCGATTAGTTCCCGCATTAACTCATCGTATTCCTGATCGGTAATTACCGGCTGGTCCAGAACGTAATAACGATAATTATGTTCTTCAATAACCCGCCTTAACTCTTCAATTCGATCTTTTATTGCCCCCCGGTTCAAACCTATTCACCTCTGCTTCCCCTCAGTGAATTTTCCTCAAAGGCGCATACTCAACAAGCAATTCCTTTATTCCCCGGTCGGGAAAAGCGACTTTCAGCCGCGTGTCGGAACCATCGCCTTTGACGGCCACTACGACTCCTTCGCCCCAGTGGGAATGGTACACTTTGTCCCCCGGACTAAAAGCGGTTTTCTTGTCGGTCTCCTCTTCTTTTTCCTGCCCACCGGGCGAGGTAATAAGTTCTTCCGGAATTTCTTCCAAAAACCGGGAAGGAGGATTGGAAACCAGGTTCCCGTACAGGGTTCGCCTCCGGGCATGAGTCAGGTAAAGTCTTTTCTGGGCGCGGGTCATACCCACGTAACACAACCTTCGCTCTTCCTCCAGCTCTCCCGGCTCCAGCAAGGCCCGAGAATGGGGAAACACACCTTCCTCCATGCCTACCAGAAACACCACCGGAAACTCCAAA
This sequence comes from Calderihabitans maritimus, assembly GCF_002207765.1. Lineage (NCBI taxonomy): Bacteria > Bacillati > Bacillota > Clostridia > Neomoorellales > Calderihabitantaceae > Calderihabitans > Calderihabitans maritimus. The sequence continues at coordinate 6,267 of NZ_BDGJ01000019.1, read as the reverse complement.
CCTTTGGCCGTATGCAGGGTCATCAGTACCACGACTTCTTCTTCCTCTTCATAATTATCTATCTCCGAAACCAGAGAAACCTCAGCCAGAAAACCTTCCAGAGTTGCTTCTTCGCTGCTGCGTTCGTATTTTTCCGTGACTGAGAGAAACTCCCGCAGGTTTTCCAAACGGGTCTCCGCTTCCGTAGTCTTTTCTCTTTCTAGCTCAGCTACAATACCCGTTTTATCCAAAATCTGCCTAGTCAACTCCGTTACTCCTATTTTATCCTTAAGCTCTATAAAGCTATCCATCATTTCCACGAACTGAACAATCGGTTTCAAAACCCGGGAGGAAAGGCCCTCTATTTCCTCAGCCCGCCTTAACGCTTCGTAGATACTGATACCTTTTTCCCCGGCAAAAGCGGCCAAGCGCACCCAGGTAACTTCCCCGATACCTCGCCGGGGAACATTGATAATCCGATAAAGACTTACGCTATCGTCAGGATTCTGGATCACCCGCAGATAGGCAAGGATATCTTTAATCTCCTTGCGCTCATAAAACTTCAATCCACCCATTATCTGATAGGGAATACCTGCTTTCACCAGAGCCTCTTCTAAAGCCCTCGACTGGGCGTGCACCCGGTAAAGAACCGCGCAATGACCGTAAGGTATTCCTTCCTGCTGTTTCAGGCGGTAAATTTCCTGGGCCACGTACCAAGCCTCGCCCCATTCATCATCGGCTGGATAAACGACAAGAGGCAACCCCTCCTCATTTTCCGTCCAGAGGTTCTTTTCCTTCCGACTCTGGTTGTAGCGAATCACCTCGTTGGCCGCCTGTAAGATCGTTTTGGTAGAACGATAGTTCTGCTCCAGTTTGATAATCAACGCATCGGAATAGTCCTTTTCAAAGTTCAGGATATTCTGGATGTCGGCGCCCCGCCAGCCGTAAATAGACTGGTCAGGGTCTCCCACCGCACAAATGTTGCGATAACCACCGGCCAGAAGCTTGGCCAGTATATACTGGGCATGATTGGTATCCTGGTACTCGTCGATCATAATATAACGGAACAGTTTCTGGTAATACTGAAGCACTTCCGGGTATTGGGCCAGGAGAAATACGGTCTGCATGATGAGATCGTCAAAATCCAGGGCATTATTCTCCCGCAGTTTTTCCTGATACAGCCGGTAAACGTCAGCGGCCACCCTTTCGTAAAAACTGCCCGCCATTTGTTCATATCTCTGAGGTGACCAGAGATTGTTCTTGGCCTGACTTATGACTGAAGCCAGAGATTTAACGGGAAATTTCTTATCATCCAGATTTAACTCCCGGAGGCAGTTTTTTAATAGAGTATGTTGATCGGCTGTATCATAAATTACAAAATTCCGGTTGTACCCCAGGCGGGAAATCTCCCTGCGCAGAATGCGCACACAGGCGGAATGAAAGGTGCTGACCCACAGACTGTCGCTTCTCAGGCCAACCAGATCGGCCAGCCGCTCCTTCATCTCGTCAGCAGCTTTATTGGTGAAGGTAATGGCCAAAATATTTTCCGGAGCAATTCCCTTTTCCTGCAACAAATAAGCAACCCGGTAAGTGAGCACTCGAGTCTTGCCGCTGCCGGCCCCGGCCAGGACCAGCACGGGCCCTTCGGTACTGGTGACTGCCTGCCGCTGTTTGGAATTAAGCTTGGTAAGTAGATTCATTCTTAACCGGCCCCCTTGTTCATCTCTCAAAATTATATCATAACTACTTTCCCGTACCGAAACAAGAAAAGAACACCTTATCCTCGATTTGTAAAAAAACAAAAACTACTACCTATCGCGGTAGCAGTCATCCAGATCACCTTTATATATTAAACCGGGCGTCGGCGCAGGGTCCTGATTTGGACTTCGTGTTCACCCAAAATTTCAAAAGTAGATTTTTGATTTTCCCTGAGCTCTTTGAGCATAGCCATGGCTTCCGTCTTGAATTCCATCAGTGCCGCCGTCTGCTCGTAGATGGAATCCGTTTTTTCTTTAAGTTCTTTAACCTCAGTTTTTATCTCTTTAATCTCCGACTTCATTTCTGCCGTCTCTGTTTTTATCCCCGCTATCTCCGATTTCATCTCCGCCATCTCTGATTTCATCGCCGCTGTCTCTGTTTTTATCCCAGCTATCTCCGACTTCATCTCTGTGATCTCCGATTTCATCGCCGTCGTCTCTGTCTTTATCCCAGCTATCTCCGACTTCATCTCTGCCATCTCCGATTTTATCCCGGCTATTTTCGCCGTTTCTGATTTAATTCCTGTTATATCCTCCTTCATACTCTCTTGGTCTGAATATAGTTTGCCTATCTCTGCCCGTATTTCTGATAATTCGTTAAAGATCCGTTGTAAATAATCTTTAGTTTCCATAAAAAACCTCCCCTTATCTAATTTTCTACTCTTGATTGCTATTTCCTGCGTTCTCTCAGTTCCTCCCGGACCTCATCCGGACTAATATCATGATAAGCCAGCAGAACCAAGAGGTGGTAGAGCAGGTCCGCTACTTCGTAAATCACTTCTTCTCTTTTGTCGTTTTTGGAAGCAATAATCACTTCTGCCGCTTCTTCGCCCAGTTTCTTGAGAATCTTATCCTGCCCCTGGTTAAAAAGATAACTGGTATAAGAACCTTCCGGTCTTTTATCCTTCCGTTCCTGAATGAGGTCGTACAGCTGGTCTAAAATCGTTGCCAGCCCGGTGGAACTGTCTACGGTTTCAACTTCACCGGTCTCCTTCACCCGGTGGTGAAAGCAAGAATAATAACCTTCATGACAGGCAACCCCTTCCTGCTTAACGCGGAACAAAAGAGTATCCGCATCGCAGTCGTAATAAACTTCCTGGATGTGCTGGTAATGCCCTGAAGTTTCCCCTTTATGCCATAACTGGCGGCGGCTGCGGCTGTAAAACCAGGTCTGCCCGGTAGTTAAAGACTTTTCCAGGGCTTCCCGGTTCATGTAGGCCATCATCAGCACGGTCGAGGTTTCCGCGTCCTGAATAATCGCCGGTACCAGACCGCGGTCATCAAACTTAATCCGGTCCAAAATTTCCGCGGTTACTTTTTCTAATCGCATGGCCTTACCACCACCCCGTTATCGGCCAGAAACTTTTTAGCTTCAGCAATGGTATACTCTCGATAATGGAAAATGGAGGCAGCCAGAACGGCATCAGCTTTGCCCTTTGTAAGGCCTTCCAGCAGGTGTTCCAGGTTGCCCGCTCCCCCGGAAGCAATAACCGGTATGTTGACTGCCTCGCTCACCGCCCGGGTGAGTTCCAGGTCATAACCATCCTTGGTACCGTCCCGGTCCATACTGGTCAAAAGTATTTCTCCCGCTCCCAATTTTTCCACTCTGCGGACCCATTCCAGCACATCGATCCCGGTAGGGGTTCTCCCGCCGTGAATATATACCTCCCAGCGACCGTCGCCACAGGAACGGGCGTCTACGGCCACCACTATACACTGGCTGCCGAACTTCCATGCTGCTTCCTCTACCAGGGCCGGATTTTTAACCGCTGCCGTATTCAAAGAGATCTTATCCGCCCCAGCGGAAAGCATAGAACGGATATCCTCCAGGGAGCGTAGTCCGCCGCCTACGGTAAACGGGATAAAAACTTCCTCTGCCGTCCGCCGTACTACCTCCCGCATGATATCCCGTCCCTCTGCCGAAGCAGTAATATCGAGAAATACCAGTTCATCCGCGCCGGCCCGGTCATAAAAAGCAGCCAACTCTACCGGATCTCCTGCATCCCGCAAATTAATAAAGTTGGTTCCCTTAACTACCCGGCCTTCCGTTACGTCGAGACAGGGAATTATTCTCTTGGCCAACACTTTAATTCTCCTCCATTTCTGCCACTGCAATTGCTTCCTCCAGGCTTACCTTACCGGAATAGAGGGCCTTACCTAAAATTACTCCTTCCACTCCCTCCGGTTCCAGTTCTTTTAACCTCTTGATATCCTCCAGAGAAGAAACGCCTCCGGAGGCAATTACCTTGAGACCAGAACCCTTGGCCATTTTCCGGGTGCTCTCTATATTAGGTCCTCGTAGGGTCCCGTCCCGACGGGTATCGGTGAAGACTATACGCTCCACTCCTCTATCTTTCATTTCCAGGGCCAGATCCAGGGCTTGTTTCTCTACCGTAGCTTCCCAGCCTTCTATCGCCACCAGCCCGTCCTTGCTGTCAATACCCACCACTATCCGGTCGCCCCACCGTTTGCAGGCATACTCTACCAGCGCAGGCTCAATAATGGCTATGGTACCAAGAATTACCCGCGCCACTCCTATGGAAAGCAATTCCTCAATCGTGTCCAGCTTCCGGACCCCGCCCCCGAATTGAACCGGTATTTTGACGGTGTCGATAATTTCCCGTACTACCTCCAGGTTCTTGGGCCGTCCGGCAAAGGCCCCGTCCAGGTCCACAACATGCAGCCATTTGGCGCCCAGGTCTTGCCAGGAATGGGCAACCGCCACCGGGTGATCGGAATAGACCGTTTCCTCGTCAAGCTTTCCCTGCACTAACCGGACACATTTCCCTTCCCGTACGTCGATAGCCGGTATGACTAGCACTCTTCCATCAACTCCCCAAAGTTCTTTAATATTTTTAAGCCTAACTGGCTGCTTTTTTCCGGGTGAAACTGGATACCAAAAACATTACCCCTACCGACCACTGATGTAAATTCCAGGCCGTAATCAGTGGTAGTAACAACGTAATCGCTGGTAGTAGGGAATACATAATAAGAATGGACGAAATAAAAATAAGAACCGTCAGGAATACCTTTCAATATAGGACTTGGTTTTTTAATATGAATTTGATTCCAGCCCATATGAGGCACCTTCACCCCTGCGGGAAGACGGACCACTTTGCCGGGAAAAATACCCAGGCCCTCATGCCAGCCCCCTTCCTCGCTCGCCTCAAACATCAGTTGTAGACCCAAACATATTCCTAAAAAAGGCTTGTCCTGCGCAGCTTCCTTGACCACCTCCAGAAGCCCACTTCGGCGCAGGTTAGCCATAGCATCAGCAAAAGCACCTACTCCCGGCAAAACCACCGCTCGGGCTCCGCGTATTTGCGAAGGGTCATCGGTAATTACTGCCCTGTACCCTGCTTTCTCAAAGCCCTTCTGTACGCTTCTCAGGTTGCCTACCCCATAATCTACAATGGCAATCATCTGCACTCCCCCTCGGCAGATTACAAAATACCCTTAGTGGACATAATCCCTTCAATCCGGGGATCTCGGGCTACCGCCTGGCGCAACGCCCGACCGAAAGCTTTAAAGACAGCCTCAATAATGTGGTGGCTGTTCTTCCCTCTCAACATGCGTACATGTAAAGTAATGAAACTGTGGTTAACAAAAGCCCGTAAAAATTCCTCCACCAGTTCGGTGGCAAACTGTCCTACCACTGTAGAAGGGACGGAAACTTCATAAGCTAAATATGGCCGCCCGCTCAGGTCCAAAACCACCTCAACCAGAGCTTCGTCCATGGGGACAACCGCATGCCCGTAACGATTTACTCCTTTTTTATCGCCCAAAGCGTTCCTGACTGCCTCTCCCAAACAAATCCCGAGGTCTTCAACCGTATGATGATCGTCAACCTGAAGGTCGCCCGTCGCCTCCAGAGCCAGATCGAACAAGGCATGTTTGGTCCATAGGTGAAGCATGTGATCCATAAACCCTATCCCCGTCTGCCCCTCAAAAAGTCCGCGACCATCCAAATTGATATTGACCGTAATGTCGGTCTCCTCTGTTTTCCGGCTAAACTGGACTTTTCGCTCCCTGTTCATTGCCGTCCTCCTTCCGGCTTCATTCCTTCCCCGGCCGGTCTTCCAGCCTTACCCTGATGGAACTAGCATGGGCGTCCAGCCCCTCCACAGTAGCCAACTTGATAATATCCCGGCTTCCCTGAAGAAAAGCCTCGGCGGAAAAAGAAATGACACTGCTCTTTTTCATAAAACTGTCTACACTTAAAGGTGAATAAAAACGGGCAGTTCCCCCCGTAGGTAAAATATGGTTAGGTCCCGCATAATAGTCTCCCACGGCTTCCGGAGTATACCTTCCCAAAAAGATGGCTCCCGCGTGGCGTATACTTCCCAATACGGCAAAAGGCTCTTCCACCATGAGCTCTAAATGCTCCGGTGCAAAACGGTTGGCCAGTTTTACCGCTTCCTTCAAATCTTCCACCAGGATTATAGCTCCGTAATTTTCCAGCGCCTCTTCCGCTATAGCCCGGCGGGGTAGGGTTTCAATTTGCCTCTCTACCTCCTGCTGTACCTTTTGG